>JAOTUX010000281.1 GCA_029863665.1 Candidatus Nitrosopumilus sp. | reverse complement strand
AGCATCCAGTAAGAAGCCAAAAGTAAGATTAGAAATTTTGGAAAATTCTGGAAAACTAGGAATTCCAATGACTACAGGAATTTTAGTAGGGATAGGAGAAACTATAGAAGAAATAATTGATTCAATACTAGCAATAAAACAATTACATGAAAAATATGGAAATATTCAGGAAGTAATTTTACAAAATTTCCAACCAAAACCAGATACAATAATGAAAAATGAGCCATCAGCTAATGAGACTTATTTCAAATTAATTGTGGCACTCTCACGAATAATCATGCCAGAAATGAATATACAAATTCCACCGAATTTATCCCCAAGATCATATCAAAGTTTTTTATCAGTGGGAATAAATGATTGGGGAGGAATATCACCACTAACTCCGGATTTTGTAAATCCAGAGTTTTCTTGGCCAGAAATCAAAAAAGTAGACATAGATTCAAAAAATGCAGGATTTGATCTAAAATGTAGATTTCCAATATATCCAGAATTCTTTTCTTTTATTAGCAAAGAGTTAAGAGACAAGATATCGGTTATTGAAAATGAGGAAGGATTAGTAAAAGAGGAATATTGGAGATGACAATTAACATAGATTCCCTTTTCAAAAATGCCGATCCAATAGTATCACAAATCCTGAACAATGCATTATCAGATAAAGAAATATCTGCAAAAGAGGGTTTAGCACTGTACAATACAACTGGAATTGATTTTCATCTTGTCGGACTAGTAGCAAATGAAATTAGAAGGAAAAGGGTAGGTGATGTGGTTTCATATGTAGTTAATCGAAATATCAATTTTACAAATGTGTGTATTAAGCAATGTGGGTTTTGTGCATTTAGTAGAGATTTTCGAGAAGAAGAAGGATATTTTCTACCCACTGAAGAAATAGTACGAAGAGCAAAAGAAGCACATCAATTAGGAGCAACTGAAGTTTGTATCCAAGCAGGCCTTCCTCCAGATATGAAAAAAGATCTGTATGAAAATATCTGTAGAGAAATTAAAAAAGAGATTCCAGACATTCATATTCACGGATTTTCTCCAGAAGAAATTCTATACGGAGCAACAAGATCAGAAATATCAATTGAAGAATTCCTAAAAAGAATGAAAGAAGCAGGTGTCAATACACTTCCAGGGACATCTGCAGAAATTCTTGATCAAAAACTCAGAGATAAAATTTCTCCAGGTAGAATTAGTGTAAAAGATTGGGAAAAGATAATCAAAAGTGCTCACAAGATGGGAATCAATACAACATCTACTATGATGTTTGGTCATTTAGAGACATTAGAAGACAGAGTAAAACACATTGTAAAATTAAGAGAAATTCAAAAAGAAACAGGAGGGTTTACAGAATTTGTTCCTCTGAATTTTATTCATACAGAAGCGCCAATGTACAAACACCAGATACATGAAGGGATTAGACAAGGTGGGAGTGGGAATGATGTTTTACTTACACACGCCATTGCAAGAATTATGTTGAATAATAGCATCGATAATGTTCAGATGTCATGGGTTAAAGAAGGACAAAAAATGTCTCAGTTGTTGCTTATGTGGGGAGCAAATGATTTTGGTGGGACATTAATTAACGAAAGTATTTCAACATCAGCAGGTTCAGAATACGGTCAACTACTAAAACCAAAAGAGATAAGAAGAATGGTAAGAGAAATTGGAAGAGTCCCAGCAGAAAGAAACACTCATTATAAAATTCTAAAAAAATTCGACACTGAAAATGAAGATGAAGACAAGCTTGACAAAATTGCTGATACTTCTCAATTTGGATCATATGTAGAATTAGTAAAAATCAATAAATTCAATTACAAAAATCCAAGGAGAAAATAATTGTCGGCCTTAGAAAAGGCGTTAAATCATTCAAAAAACATAGGGATTGAAGAATATGAAATAGTAATTGTAAGGAAAAAAATCACTACTGTGAGAATCACAGATTCAGAAATAGCAGAAATTAAACAAAATTTTGATAATAGTTACGGTATAAGATTGATTCATAACAAAAAAATAGCATCAGTACAAACAACCAATCAGCAAGAGATAGAAAAAATAATCGATGATGCATTTAAAACATCATCAAATCTTAAGTCAAGAGAATTCTGGAAAGGGTTACCATACAAAGTATCATCTAAACAACTAAGCAATACATTTGATGAAAAGCTTGAGAATATTTCAGGTTCAAAAGCAACAGATATCGCACAAAATATGATAAATTCAGCTGATACTAATAAAATAAATACGATCACAGGATCATTAAATATAGTTTCAGAAGTTTTTGAACTAGCAAACTCTAACGGATTAGATATCAAAGATAAATCAACATATATCGCAGGAATAATCAATGTAGA
>JAOTUX010000280.1 GCA_029863665.1 Candidatus Nitrosopumilus sp. | reverse complement strand
GTAAACTAAGCTAAACTGACTCAGGGATGATGTAAGTTTGGAGCTGTAGTGACCCGTAGGTCGCCGGTTCGATTCCGGTCGGCCCCACGTCTGAAATTTTATTTGTTTCTTAACACGTTTAGAGCAGAGCCAGCTTTGAACCACTCAATTTGAGATTTGTTGTAAGAGTGGTTTAACAGGATTTCTTCGGTATTACCATCATTGTGTGAAATGATACATTTCATTTGTTTATGTGGTTCTAATTCATTCAAACCAAGCAAACTGACTTTATCATTCTCAAATATTTTATCATAATCATCAGGATTTGCAAATGTCAATGCCAAGATTCCCTGCTTTTTTAGATTAGTTTCATGGATTCTAGCTAGGCTTTTAGTAATTACTGCAACACATCCCAAATATCGGGGAGACATGGCAGCATGTTCTCTGCTGCTACCTTCACCATAGTTTTTATCGCCAAAAATTACCCAGGACATTTGTTTTTCTTTGTATTGTCTTGCAATTGCAGAAAATGATTCTATCTGATTATTTAGGATGTTTTTACCTTGACCTACTTTGTCATTAAATGCATTAACTGCACCCAAGAGCATATTATCACTAAGATTATCCAAGTGTCCACGAAGTGATAGCCATGCACCTGCAGGAGAGATATGGTCTGTAGTACATTTTCCCTTGGCCTTTACCATAATTGGCAAATCTACAAAGTCTTCTCCATTCCATTTTGCAAATGGCTCTAAACGTTGCAGTCTTTTGCTGTTAGGGTCAATGATGACTTGGACATTACTGGAATCTTCAGGTGGCGCAACAAAAATGCCCTCAGTTCTTACAAAGCCTTCTTCAGGTACTTCTGGTGCAGGTTTTGGCGGTTCAAGCTTGAACTTTGTTCCATCAGCTGCTGTAAGTTCATCTTTTAGGGGATTAAAGGAAAGTCGTCCGCCCAAAGATAAGGCAATTATCATTTCTGGACTGCCAATGAAATTCAAAGTGCTTCGTTGACCATCATTTCGTCCTGGGAAATTTCTATTATACGTCGTAACAATAGTATTTTTCTGATCCTTGTCTAGTTCAGGTCTATTCCATTGTCCAATGCAAGGACCACATGCATTTGCAAGAACAGTTGCGCCAATCTCTTTTAGAGAATCCATCTGACCATCTCTTTCTATGGTTCCTCGAATTTGTTCAGAACCAGGAGTTACCAATAATGGAATTTTAGCTTTGATGCCCTTTGCTTTTGCTTGTTCAGCCAAGCTTGCCGCTCTTGACATGTCTTCATAAGATGAATTAGTACAGCTACCAATTAATGCGACAGATATTGGATCAACATAATCTTTTGATTTCACTTCCTCAGATAACTCAGAAATAGTTCTTGCCAAGTCAGGAGTATGAGGTCCAACAATGTGTGGTTCTAAGATTGAAAGGTTAATTTCAATTACTCTATCAAAAAAGTTTTCAGGGTTTTTTTCCACTTCAGGATCTGCAATCAAAGATTCATTATTTTCATTTGCTAGCTCAGCTATGTTACCTCTGTTTGTATATTTTAGATAGATTTCCATTCTTTTATCATATGGGAAAACAGAACATGTTGCACCAATCTCTGCACCCATGTTACAAATTGTAGCCTTTCCAGTACAGCTAATAGATTCAGTTCCGGGGCCAAAGTACTCTACAATAGAATTAGTACCTCCAGAAACTGTTAGTTTTTCAGCAACTTTTAGTATGATATCTTTAGGTGCAGTCCAGCCATTGAGCTCTCCAGTTAGTTTTACACCAATTCGTTTTGGATAGAGTAACTCCCAAGGTAGTCCAGCCATAGTTTCAGTTGCATCAAGCCCACCAACTCCAATTGCAATCATTCCAAGACCTCCAGCATTTGGAGTGTGAGAATCAGTACCAATCATTAACCCACCAGGAAATGCATAGTTTTCTAAAACTACCTGATGAATAATACCAGCACCTGGTTTCCAAAAGCCGCATCCATACTTCGCAGCAGCTGATTGTAAGAACTTGAAGACTTCACTGTTTTCATCTAATGAAACTTTCATATCAACATCACCTTGAACTTCAGCTCGAATCAAATGATCACAATGTACAGTTGTGGGCAAAGATGTTTGTTTTAGTCCTGCTTGCATAAACTGAAGCATAACCATTTGTCCTGTAACATCTTGTAATGCAACTCTGTCTGGTTTGAGAAAAACATAGTCTACTCCACCAGTAAAATTTTTCTCATCAATTGCATTAAGATGACCAGATAAAATTTTCTCGGTAAGTGTAAGTGGACGTCCAACTATGTTTCTGTATTTTACAATATTTTCTTTTAATTTTGAATAAACAGATGAAACAAGCTCAGTAGTATCAAT
>JAOTUX010000279.1 GCA_029863665.1 Candidatus Nitrosopumilus sp. | reverse complement strand
GATAAAACATGTTAAACTAAAGTCTTGTATTTTATCATTTCATAGTAAGAGAATTACCAATAATTGATTAATCTAATGAAATTTTTATTAATAGAACAAGTTTATCAACAATGAATTGTCTGAATTGGAAAATCTTATGGATAAATTACTTGAACAAAAATCAGATTTAACTAAAAAAGATATCGAAGAGCAGATTAGATTAAAAAAAGAGAAAATTGGTGCGGGATACTTGACTGATCAAGGGGCCTTATTTTTGATTGCATCTGATTACGGAGTTACATTATCAGAACCACTAAAAGTTGAAGTGGGTTTAAAAGATCTTTATGCTGGAGCAAAAGAGATTTCATTAGAAACAAGAGTCTTAAATCTATCACCAGCAAAACAGTTTTCGAGAAAAGATGGATCACCATTTTATCTTAGAACTATGACAGTATATGACACAAATTCCACTGCAAGTGTAAAATTATGGGATGAAAAAGCAAATCTGCCAGGAATTGAAAATCTTAAACCAGGAGATCTAATCAAAATCATAAAGGCATATGTAAAATCAGATTTTGACGGTTCACCAACAATCAATATTGGTTCTGGTTCAAATATTGAAACCACTGAGACAGAAAGCGAAATTCCAACTATTGATACTATTACAAAAGATGTGAGTGAATTACAAGAAGGCCAAAAAGATCTTGTCATTTCAGGAATAAATGACGGAATGATTAGCGGAATGGAGTTTACAAATTCTCGAGGTCAACCTGGAAAAGCACTAAGAATGAGGTTAAAAGGAAAAGATGGAAATGCAATGAGAGTAGTTCTTTGGGGTAAAGATGAATCATCAATACCAAATATGATTTCACAGTCAGCTAAAGTAAGACTACTTGGTGTAAAAATCAAATCGGGGAATCAAGGATTAGAAATTCATGGTAATGATGCAACAATTATTGAAATCGAAGGAGGTAAAGAGGCAGAACCAATTATTGTAAGAATACTTTCAATTTCACCAACAGAAAATGAAAAAACTATGATTCTTGGAGTTGATGATAAAAATAATACATACAACATTAGTGATCTTTTAAACTCAACTAGTATTTGTGTTGAAGGAGATGTCATAGAATGTATGCCATCAAAAGTTTATGGAAATTCAATTACATTAGATGAAAATTCATTTGTAAGAAAACTTGATAATGATGAATCTATTCCATCGTTATCACAACTTAGAACAAAAATTAATGATGTAAAAGTTGATGAGAGTTATTGTATAGAAGCAATAATTCTAAAGGTTCCTGAAAGACGTGAAGTTCAAACAAAATCAGGAGAATCAATTGCACTTTCAGAAATATTTGTTGAAGATGATACAGGTCAGATTTGGGTAAAAGGGTGGAGAAATCAAGCCAGACTCATAGACAAATGTGAATTAGGAGAAATTGTTTCAATTACTGGATTAAATGCAAAAGCTGGACTTGAAGGAAGGATAGAATTATTTCTAACAGCATTTTCTAAAATCATAAAGAAGAATTAAGAATCCCAAAATCCACGGGTTACAACATATTGTCTTTCTGCTTCATAGATTTGTTTGAATAAATGTTCTTCATCAACCATATTACGTAATATTCTTGCAGCAGTATCAGCACCAACACCATATCCAGAGATAACAATAATGGCAGTTTTGCCAAAATTTTCTATCAGTGAAGAAACCTTCCAGGCACGATTAAATTTATGTTTTTCATCAGAAGATAATTTTTTTCCTTCATACTTTTTCCGGATAATTTTTGGTAGATCATAATCAGAATAAAATGTAGCAGTAACTTGTCTTCCCTTACAATACGGACAGATTAGGATATTTTTTACCTCACTTGTTTCAACTACACGCTCCCATTTTCCACATCGAGCACAAATTAATCGATGTTTTGTTTTTTCAAGTCTAGATTTTACAAGATCAAGGATTCCTTTATCAAGATTAGCAGGAGATGAATAATATTTTGCAGTATGATCCAAAATTGGTTCTGCTAGCTTTGAGAATTGATCAACTTCGAACCATGTAACATGTATTTTGTTTTCACGAATTTGTTTTAGAATTTTATCAGAATTTTTAAGATCATATTTATCATGGAATAATTCACGAAATACTTCTGATACAAGTACGGTTTTAGAATATCGTTCATACAAAAATCTGGCAGATTTTCTTTCATAAACTGCTCCGCGTCCAACTATTCCAAATTTTTTAGCAACAGACCATGTTCTCCAATTAACATTATGAGTTCCCACAAGTGATGCGCTAATTATAGAATCTAAATCATAATCATCTTAGAACTTCAAGAAAAAGTTTTTCTGTAATTCTAGATGTAGAAGATAAAACAATTCTATAA
>JAOTUX010000278.1 GCA_029863665.1 Candidatus Nitrosopumilus sp. | reverse complement strand
GCTTCAACTTCGGTTGCTTCAACTTCGGTTGCTTCAACTTCGGTTGCTTCAACTTCGGTTGCTTCAACTTCGGTTGCTTCAACTTCGGTTGCTTCAACTATACATTCACCTTCATAATCTAATTTGACATCTGAAGTATTCAGAGTACACAAATTACCATATGTTTCACCATCAACACCACAAACTGGTGCATATTCCATAGTACATACAGTTGGTTTTTCATCAAGAATCATTCTAGGTTCTATAATATCATCAGGAGCATTAGCAATAAATCCCAAAGATATTGCAACTAAAACTCCAACTGCCGCTATAATACTATATGAAAAATTCATCTCATCCACCTGTTAACTTTGCAAACTTTTCGTTCTTACTTAACTTTTCCATAAATTGTATATTAGACAAGGCAACAACTGCAGACTCAACAACTGGTTTATCAGGATCATTTAATGCTTTTTCCAAGGTTTCTTTTGCATCTTTAGAGCCAACTACACCTAAAGCAATTGCAGCTTCATGGCGTACAAACATACTTGGATCATTAAGGGTTGCATCAGTTAACGGAGGTACAGCACTAGAATGAGACATTTGTCCTAATGAGAATGCAGCCTCATGTCTTACTAGTTCATTTTCATCATTCTTCAAAACTTTAGCAATATATGGAACTTTATCTTCTCCGCCAAAATCAACTAAGATACAAGTAGCTCTTGTTCTAACCACATAATCAGGATGTTCTAATAGAGAAACAAAATACTCTACATCTTTTTCTTCGTATTTTGATTCCATTTTAGCAAAAAGTGCTAATCGTTCATCAGTAACAGCCTGCAATTTGTTTTGAGACTTTTTGTGTCCTATATTAGGTTACTCAAAAAAAATCTAAAATGAATATTAGAATTATTGGATCAAAGTACAAGAACAGTGTTTTGGAGTCAGGACAGGGTAGAAAAAAATTATTGACAAAGATCGAACTGATTTTTGATATCAAAGATGAAATCATCAAAATATCAATTATATCTACATGATTGGACTATGTGCAAAATGCTATTCATCTGGAGTTTCTTTAGTATTAGATGAAGAAAACTTTGAGATCGTATGTGATAAATGTAGAAATTAAAAATATCAAAATCCCATTTTTCTTGGATTTTTATTTTGAATTAAGACATAAGAATCAAAATACAAGTTTGAATAACATGATTATCTTTGTAAAAAAATATTGAAAGATAACTAACATTGGAGATATTTATGAGATATGTATTTAATGGAAAAAATACAAGGACATATTGTGAGTGCAGTAATAGGTGAAAAAGCTCCAAATTTCGGAGTCTCGGAATGGGTACAAGGAGCTCCAACCAATTTTGAACAGGAAAAAGATCAAGTTGTTTTATTAGAAGTATTTCAAGTCAATTGCCCAGGATGTTTTATGCATGCAATTCCAGAGGCAATTAACATTTACAACAAATACAAAGATGAAGGAGTCAGGGTTTTAGGTATTGCAACTGCTTTTGAAGATTTTGATAAAAACACATTAAATAATTTGAAAATGCTTGCAGAAACAGGCGAGGTAATTGGGGAAACAAAGAATGCACTGTCAACTTATGGTCAATTACAAGAAGGGAACAAGTTACCTTACAAAATTCCATTTCCATTAGGAATGGATAATTTAGTAAAAACTACAGGAGAAATTAGTCAGGAAAAAATTTTACAGTTTATCTATCCACAGATTCCTGAATTTGATTCACAACCAGAAGAATACAAGAAGCAAATTATTCAAAGAGTAAAAGACCATATGAAATCAAAAGAATATTCAGCTGAAACGTTTGAGAAGTTTGCTCTTCAAGGGACGCCATCAACCATTTTAGTAGATAGAAAAGGAATTCTCAGAGATGTGTCATTTGGACAAGCAGGGCATGTTGAGGCAATGATTCAAAAACTTCTCAAAGAAGATTAAATTATCGTATTAAAACTAAAGTGACAGACAGTAAAACTACTATAACAAATCCAGAAATTAGCGCAATTTTTGGATTATCCACGTTGTTTTATCACCAAAATAAAATAAAAATTAATCCCAACAGAGTTTTGATTTGAATTTACAAAGACGCATTACAACAATTACGGGTGCTGCAATATACATACCAAGATTCATCAAAATTATTCCAATTCCATAGGAGAGCATATCTTGTTCTGAATTGATATCAACGTAATTTAGAATTGTCAGTGTGGATAACATCGGAGTAATTGAAAGTTTTACAGTTTCTTTAAAGATAGGATATTCACGTTCCAAATCTGCAATGTATGGTGAGAATGAATAATAGAAGTCATTAAATGAATTCATAAACACAATACCTGATTCTGTTTGGAGTAACTTATTGTCTCTAATT
>JAOTUX010000277.1 GCA_029863665.1 Candidatus Nitrosopumilus sp. | reverse complement strand
TGATCTAAACGAAATTGTTGAAATTCTAAATTGTAAGCCACATAATCTCCCTAATGCGACTGATGTTCCCTGGAAGTTCACTAAAGGTATTTTTTCTTTTTTTGCATCAGATTTAATTTGCTCAAACATTTCTTTTTTTACGGATTGAGACAATACAATTAGCTTGGAATTTTTTACAGAGTTTAAAACTTGTTTAGCACCCATAGTCAGTTTATCTTCTTTGAGAGCATCTTTTAATGATTTTTCAAGTATCTTACTCATGTGTTTCCTTAAGACAATCGTCTCAACAGGGCTTTATAGGTTTATGGAAAAAGTAGAACAATAAGAAAAAGTTAGTTTACAAAACCCAATAATGGACCTAAAGATGAAAATGCCATACTTACTTCTTCAAGGAAATTCCTAGGTTTTTGTTTTTCATGTTTTGAGTTTTTTATGGTGTCATCAATTGATGGTGGTATAACTTCATAATACTCAAAAAAAGATACAAATTCTTTTTCGGCATAATGTGCTTTTATTGAATATATCCCATCAACTTTAAAATTAACTCCAGATTTTACAAGAAAACTTGTAGAAAATTCTAGATCAGAATTAATTGAGCCAAAATAAAATCCAGTAGGCATTCCATAAGGATCATATATTCCCATCAATACCGAAGGAGCATCTAATATAGAAACCAGTCCAGTGATTTTAATTATATCCTGATCAGTGTATTGTTTTTTGTCAGTGTATAGTAAAATAATTTCAGATTCTTCAAAGTCATCAATGGGTGTTATTGGTTTAGGAGATTCACTGTCAATAACAAAATAATAATTTTCAGAAAGTTGTCCATAATCCAAAGTTACCATATATTCTCCAGTGTTGTCATAAAATGGAGAGTCTAGAGTAATGGTTTTAGTGAAAGTTTTTTGAGATATAATTTGTAAACTGTTTGCAGATAATATTTTTCCCTTAGGATCATATATTTTCATTGCAATAACTGGCATTCCAAAATCAGAAATTTTACCTGAAATAGTAAGTAAATCACCAGTACTGTATACTTGCTTATCAAAAGATACATCAAATGAATCTGCAAAAACATCCGTAAAAATTAGAGGAGATAATACGGTTAACGTCAATGTAACCGCTAACAAATACACTAACACGTTGATTAACACATAATTTTCTATTTAATAATCACGTAGAAATTATACTTTTCATTTGACAGTGATTGAAGTCGACATTGATGGGGCCAATGCAATTGGATTATTAAGAGAATTCCAAACAAACGTCTCAATATTATATGTTCCAGGTTTTTTAGGAATCCAAGATTGTGAAAGACCTAGACTTTGTTTTGGAGATAATTCAGCTTGAATCCATGATACTGATTCTACAGAATCAGTATCATCTTTTACCTGAAAGAGATAAACAAATTTCTGCTTAAAGTCATATTCATTTGTTATAGTTCCAACTATCTGCATTTGATCGTGTGATGAAAAAGATTCTAGTTTATTACCAAAGCTATCAGACAAAAAAATTGGTAAATTTTCAAGTCGTTCAATTGGAATAATTAGTGAATCAATTTTAGCAAAAGTCTCAATTTCTAAATTATCAGAAATGGAAAATGGTTTTGGCAATGTATTATCATCATATTTAGCAAATATTTTATCTCCAATAAGAGCATAAAGTCTATTTCCGCTAGAAGGCAAAGTTTGAGATAAAGATACAGTGGCAAGAAAAGAACCAGAGCTTTCAGATGTCTCCACAGCATCAACTACAATTCCTGCAACATCAGAATCGGAAGAAAGTTGTATTGGAATTTGATCCAGAGCTTCAGGATTTAAATTCATATCAGAATCAATAACACGAATAACTACAGAATCATTTGAAGAAAAAACATCTTTTAAAAATTGAATTGTTCCTAGATTCCAACTTACAAGGGCAGATTCAGTCAGCACCACACCATCTGCAAATTCAAAGGAGATTGTAATTCCAGAATCTCTATCTATTTCTAAAAATCCATTAGTTGGTCCATTACCAATTGTTCTAGGTATTGTATCAATATCACCGTCACCATCAGCATCATGTACAAAACCTGTAAGAATTACCTCAGCAGTGAAAATTCCAGAATTAACATCAGTCTCAGTAAATCTATATGGTTCTAGTGAATTTTCGCCAGTTGAGATTTTAATTGGATTATTTTCATTATCTCCAATTGAATCAATTAGATGTCTATCAGTATTCCAACTAGGGGCAATAATCGTCATTTTTATTTTGTCAGTCCAAGAATAGATAGGTTTGTCAACAAAGATAGGAGAGTAAGGATCATCATAGTCAGGAATTGATTCTCCAAATGCAGGTAAAAGAATCAATGCAGAAATTATCAAAAACAAAGGCATGATGGAT
>JAOTUX010000276.1 GCA_029863665.1 Candidatus Nitrosopumilus sp. | reverse complement strand
TTCTCCATCTGTTTCTCCAATTTTTCCAGAAAATATGACTCTATAACCAAATTCTTTCTCTTGTGTAGATTCATCCTCAATTACATGGGAATCATTGGATTTCTCACCTAATTTTAGGTTGAAATCCCCTTCTTCAGGATTTAATACATCATTTACAGAAATCCCCCAGAGATTTTCTCCAATTTTTGAGACTTTACCATCAAAAATGATTATTCCGGAATGATATACATCATAATTCACATATACCCAGCTTGATATTTCACCTTCAAAGGATATTCTATGCATATCTTCTTTAGAAATATCATCTGATAATGTGTAATGTTGTACTTCTAGCTTACCATTAACTATTTTCTCAGTAAGAACTACTTCAAATTCCTCATTTTGGGTACTATCAAACATCTTTGTATCATTTTATTTCCCTGATCATCTTCCATATCTGCAAAAGAATAGGTAACAGATAGTGGTGAGGCACCAAGCATCAAAAGAATTACTATAGTCCTAACTACTCGTTCTTTGGGTTTTGTCATGTTAAAATCTTGTATAAGTGATAATTTAGGAACGGCAAGGAATCATCTTGTTCCTTATATACTAAATTTCTTGTAAAACAGTAAAAATATCTTGATATAGAATTATTTTTGTAAAAATTTCCGTACTGGTCATTTTTTTAAGAAAGTGATTTTCTTTACCTTATGTCATTGAGCATAAAATTTCTTGAAATTCTTTCTTTGTATTCATTTTTGTAAAAATATCTATATTTTTTCAGCTGAAACACCTGTTCCGCTTTGTGTTCCGCCTTAAAGTTTCAAAATGTTCCTCATAAACCAAGTTGTATTCTAAGACATGTCAAAACAACAATACAGGTCCGAAATGGGCATAATGGGTGATATCTTAGACGTTACCGCTGATGGCGGTCGCAATGGAGTCATTGTATCTGCAATCTCTCGCAAAGCCAACCTATCTCACTATGCAGTACTAGACAAATGTGAGAAATTGGTAGAAGCTGGCTTAGTTGAATCCGTCAAAAATGACAGGAATAGAGTCTTTTTGATTACTGAAAAAGGTCTTCAATTTTTTCAGGAATTTAAGAGATTTCAGGGACTCGTGGAAAGCATGAATCTAAGGTATTGACCACATGGATCCTGATATCGTACCAATTCATGTGGAAAAATCTCTACGAGAAGATGGAATGCTTTTTGTAAGGACTGAGGGTATCCTCGAAACAATGGTTAAGACGCCTCTGCTAGTAGCTAGCTTAATTGTTGTTGTGTTAATGATACCAATACAGACCTCATTCAGCTCTCTACTCGAACCCTTGATCTTACTCTTTATTCAGATGGTTCAACACATGTCTCAGCTCAGCTAGGTGTTGATCCCTTAGAACCAGATTTTGAGGTTAATCTATTTGGCCCATCTGTAGACAACTTTGTTGCAGTTGGCGAAAATGGTTTTTTGTTATCTACTGAAATAATTGATGATAAAGTAACTATACACACTTTTGGTTCATCCTTTATTACAATTAATTATGATATTCATGACTTAATTTCAAAAGAAGGAAGAGTTTGGACTTTTTCTTTAAACTCCACAACTGATTATTCATTACTAATGCCCCCCAACTCCATTATTGTTGGTATGAATGCACTTCCATCAAACATGGATCTGGTTAATGAACAAACAAAATTAGAATTGAATACAGGCTTATCCGAAATTAATTATATTTTTGGTACTACAACCCCACCTACTACAACCCCAGAACAACCAATCATTGATATTTCTACTTTATCTCTAATTGGAGTTGCAATTACAGCAGTTATAGCTGGAGTAATAATTATGATTAAAAGAAAACAAACCAAACCTTCTCCTATCTTACAAACTGAAGTTATTTCTGATTCAAAAGTAAACACTGATTCTCTTGATACTCAAACTATTTTCAATATGAGACCTGAAATGCGTGAGGATGATAAAGAAATTGTTAAATTTATTTCTGAAAATGGTGGACAAGTATTGGAAAGTGATTTGAGAAAAAAATTCCTTCAACCTAGAACTACAATGTGGAGAGCAGTAAAACGATTAGAAAGACAAGGAGTTATTGAAATTAGCAAAAAAGACTTACAAAATCTGGTTAAATTAAAGAAAGAATTGGAGAAAGAAGAATGAAAACTATCGTATCATTTGGTCTGTTAATTTTAGTCACAAGTATAGCTCTTGGAGGCATGACTAGTGATGCTTCAGCTCAAAGTGATTCACCACTTCTAAAGATTGCAAAACGTACACAAGAACAAATCTATAATCAAATTTCATCTGATTCATCTGATGAAATAAAGAGATTATTTACAGAAGGAACACAAAAGATCAATTCTATAGAAGCACTTGAAAATGATGATATTAGT
>JAOTUX010000275.1 GCA_029863665.1 Candidatus Nitrosopumilus sp. | reverse complement strand
TTGTTCTTATCAGCCTGTCATGAGAAATATATCCTTTCCTAATCTCTTTTGTAATGGTGTTATCGTCTAAATCAGGTTCAGTAATAATAGATATAGCTTCATGGAAATTTGGATCAAAGATCTCGCCTAGGGCATCAATTGGAGTAACATGGTATTTTTTCAATAATGAATCCATATTTCTCAAAATAGAAATCAGACCGTCAGTATCGATTTGGCTTTCAGAAAAAACTTCTTTGGCTCTAACAAAATCATCATAGATTTTTAAGAAGTCTAGCACAAATTCATCAACTTTTGTATTTATGCCATTTTCTATATTAGACTGCGTTTTTCTATTAAGATTCTGAAAATCCGCCAATGCATGTTTTAGTTTTTCCTCACATTCAATCACTTTTTGTTTTTCTAAGTTTAATAATTTTGATAGTTCTTCAATATTTTCCTGTGAATATTCTGATTCTTTATATGAATCATCGGTTTCGGTTTGATTTTTAGATATTACATTAACAGGGATTTCATCAGGGTTAGTGTCACTAGACAATTCAAACAAAATAATCATTTAGCTAATTTATACCATTATGGGATTGTTTCGCATAAAGGATTGGCTTTTACAATTATTAGATTGGAATCTTGTTTAGTTTTTTCAATATTATCAAAATCAGATTTTGAGCATGCTACAACTATTGTAGTTTTATCACTATGAAATAAATCAAAGTTTGGATCTTCATAAGCTTCAACATCACCTATGTAATCTCGTAATCTTGAAGTCAAATTATGGAGCATTTCAATTTTATCTCCACGCATTGCATGTTGATCAAGAGTCCAAGACAAAGCAATTTTGGTTCTACTTGCTTTTAGATCATTTTTCTTTAACGTACCACGAATTTCATCAATTAATCGTTTGATATAACCGTCAATTCCTTTTACGCTTCCATTAATTAGATACATGAGGGTATTAGCACCTTCAAAAGAAGAACCTAAGGATTTTAGATCAAAAAGACCACCAACCATACTATCAAGAAATATTTCTTGAAAATCATCCGAAGAAAGATCATTTTTTGTAATTTCATCTTGTGCATATTTGCACACTTCTAAAACACTACACAAACTTGAAAATCTAGATAGAATGTCAATAGCATGAAAATGTTCTGACGATGAAATAGCTACAAATTTTTTTTCTTTTTTACCTACAGTAAGTAGATCAGATAGTGTAGAGTCTTCTTTTCCATTAAAAGAGCCAATAATTTTTGGTTGTTGGTTTAGATCTTCTAATGGATAATAAAAGTATGAGATATGTTTTCCGACCTCAAGACCGGTTATATGTTCAAGTAATGAAATATTTTCATTGTTGCCCCCAAATCCAGTAGGTAGAGTAAAAATAACTGAACTATCTTTCTTTAACGATGTAACTGCATCCTTAAATTTAGAATGAATTTCTGTTTTGATATCTTGACCTGTTTTTCTAATTCTTGGAGTGAAGAAAAGATACTGAGCTTTAGAAATGGCAACATCAATTGGTTCCATAGCCAATAACGGTTCATCTTCTTTTAGAGAGGAGACATTTGGGTAAGTTTTAGCAATTTCGGCTTTAAGAGAGATTGCTGAAGGTGTTGATTCATCTATAATGTAAACATCAGAACCTTTTATTGCCATCTGAGATGCTATAGAATATCCTTCAGTACTAAGACCATAAACAACAACTTTTGCTCCCCCCATAACACTTACAGCTATGTAATAGACTAAGAAAAACTTATTGAACTTACTAGAATTATGAAAATCGCTTGAAAATATGGATAGATATTCTCACTCCAAAACAATTATTGTTTGCTGAACATATAATCAAAAAATTAAAGAAAAAACATGTTCTTTTGTGTACTTCAAGAAAATATAATGAGGTGACTAAATTGGCAAAAATACGCAATTTTGACCTTATTTTTGTTGGAAAATATGGAGGAATTAGAAAAGAGGCTAAACTTGAGGCTAGCATTGACAGAATGAAAAAACTTTCTAGAAAAATTAAGGTGTTTTCACCTGATTTAACAATAAGTTTTTGCTCTCCAGAAGCGGCAAGAATATCATTTGGATTAGGAGTAAAACATGTAGCATTTTCTGATTCGCCACATGCGGATGCAGTTATGCGATTAACATTACCATTAATTCAAAAATTGTTTATTCCTAGTATAATTCCAAAAAATAGATTTTCTAAATATGGAATTGAAAAGAAAAACATTGTTTCATACAATGCAATAGATGCAACTGTTACTATAAAGAGGAAAATAAATCAGGAGGTACCAATACCGTTTAAAGACAATAAAAGAAAAAATATTTTGATTAGGCTAGAAGAGGAAGAAGCGGGTTATGTGACAAATTCAAGTGAAAAAATTCCAATCATTA
>JAOTUX010000274.1 GCA_029863665.1 Candidatus Nitrosopumilus sp. | reverse complement strand
ATTACACATCAGGGTTACTTTTACCACAAGTTCCAGTAGAATACAACTGGGATGTAGAAGAATTTCTCAAGTATACTTGTGAGAAGGCTGGACTTGGTAAAGATGCATGGAAAGATAAAGGCATCAGAGTCTTAAAATTTGAAGGAGTGATATTCAAAGAAAAATCACCCAACGGATTAGTTATCAGAGAATCATCTGATGATTTTTTATAAAATAACATGAAAGAGAACTTAATGATAAGAGAACCAGTTGTTGCAGGTCAATTTTATCCAGATAGAAAAGAAGAATTGGAAAAAATGATAAGAGATTGTTTTGACCACAAGTACGGACCAGGTAACAAGGTCACAGAATCAAGCGATAAAATATTTGGAATTGTTTGTCCACATGCAGGATATGTGTATTCAGGGCCTACTGCATGTCATTCTTACAAATCTGTCTCTACACAGAATCCAGAATTGGCAATAATCATCGGACCAAATCATTTCGGAATAGGAAAAAATGTGGCCACTATGATGGATGCAAAATGGCAGACTCCTTTTGGAACAGTACAGGTAGATTCAGAAGCTGCGCAAGAGATTGTAGAGAAATCCAATGTTATTGAAATTGATAGTTATTCTCACTCCCAAGATCACAGTTTAGAAGTTCAAGTTCCTATGCTACAATTCATGTTTTCTGAAAAATTTCAAATTCTCCCCATAATTTTAAAAGATCAAGACTTGGATACTTCAAGGGATATAGGATATGCAGTATCTGAAATTGCAAAAAAGAGAAACTCAATAATTGTCGCATCATCAGACTTTACACATTATGAGGAAAATTCTTTTGCTCATCTTCAAGACAAGGCATTGATTGAACCCATTTTAGAGATGGATGTTGAGAAATTTTATCATGTTCTAAAAGAAAAGAGAGTAACTGCATGTGGTTTTGGGGCCATTGCATCTACAATGATTGCATGTAAAAATCTTGGAGCAATAAAAGGAGAACTTCTTAGTTATGCTACAAGTGGAGATGTATCAGGAGATACAGAATCAGTTGTAGGATATAGTGCAATAAAATTTGTGTAGTATGGGTTTTATCACATACTACAAGTGAGATTTTTTGAACCACCAATACAAACTAGAATATTTCTAATCAGAATTATTTTTCATCATTTTATGATTAAAACAGGGCATTTTGCCTTTTGCATAACTCCATTACTCACACTACCAAGCAGTACCTTATCAAATCCCCCTCTTCCTGAAGAACCCATTACGATTAGATCAATATTTTTGGATTTAGAAAACGATAGTAGAGATTTTACAGCATTGTTCGACTCTATAATTTTTGAATCCATATCGATTCCATGTTTTTTTGCAGTATAATTTAATTTGGAGAAAAGTTTCTCTGTTAGATTTTTTGCTTTTTTCATAATATCTTTATTGATTCGTTTATCAACATACCATCCACCTAAATTTGCAACATCTAAACATGCAACAACTCGAAGATGAGAATTATGTTGTTTAGCTAGTTTTACGGCTTTGGTGAAAGCACGATCTGCATAAGAAGAGCCATCATAAGGGACTAGAATGTTTTTAAAAACCATTTATTTTACCACCATAACTGAGCATCTTACTTGTTGTACTACACCATTTGTAACACTTCCTAGAATTAATTTATTCATGCCTGATCTTCCATGAGACCCCATAACTATAAGATCTGATTTCTTAGATTTTGCAAAATTGATTATTTCTTTGACAATTGATGTTCCCTGTTTAATTTTTACAGATATTGGAACATTACTATTTTTTGCAGTAGATTCAAGTTTGTAAATGTACTTTTTAGCAGCACTTTGTTGTTTTTTAATTATTTGGGGGTTAATTTTAGAATAACCCAATATTGCAGAATACTCACCTTCTATGACTGTAAATATTGTAATTTTAGAATCATCTTTTTTAGCAAGATCCAATGCTTTTTGAAATGCCCTATTAGAGAAACTTGTTCCATCATAAGGGACTAGAATATTTTTAAAAACCATATAGAATTTGTTTATCAAGAACAAATTAATCATACCATAAATCTCAAAAGTGAGAATAATAAATGAAAAATAAGTTTTCGTCAAATCAAGTTCAATAGATTAATCAAAATTACTATTCACACATAGAATTTGTATTAATCATCACATTTCTTTCTATGAATATTCATAATCAGAATGATCACACTTTGGGCAATAGTGCTGAGTTGAGATATTTTCTTGTTTGTGTCCTCTCCTATCTGATTCAGAAGCTTCCCGAGTATTCATAGGAACATTACATTTTTTGCAGAACATCATACTTTTCATTAAATAAACTGCCTTTTAGTCTTGTTGTATTTTGATTTTAGAAAATGACTATTGAAACATACTAATCAATTATAATTACAACAAGAA
>JAOTUX010000273.1 GCA_029863665.1 Candidatus Nitrosopumilus sp. | reverse complement strand
ATGGTGCAGGTAAATCCACCACGATCAAACTTTTAACAACATTAATTCCACCTTCAAGCGGTTCTCTTTCTATTTTGAGTGTAGATGCAATAAAAAACCCGCTTCAAGTACGTCACAAAATTGGTGTTGTTTTACAACAACCAAGTTATGAGCCTACCTTATCTGTTGAAAAATCTCTTGACAAGTATGGAATGATGTGGAATATCCCAAAAACTGAACGTAAAACAAGAATAGAACAACTTTTAAAAGATTTTGATTTAGTTGAAATTCGTAAAAAACGAAATGAGGATCTTTCAATTGGTCAACGAAGAAGAGTCCAAGTTGCACGAGAATTTATGCATGACATGGAATTGTTATTTTTAGACGAACCTACTGTAGGTTTAGATCCAAGTGCTAGAAGAAAACTATTAGATTATTTAAAAAATAAAGTAAAAACGGGACTAACAATTTTTTTTACAACACATATTCTAACCGAAGCTGAATATCTTTGTGACGAAATAGCAATAATTAATGAAGGAAAAATAATTACTGTTGACACTCCTGATGCTTTAAAGAATAGATTTGGACAAGAAAAAACTATAAAAATTCATCTATTAAAAAAGCAATCTAAAATACCTTCTTTTTTATCCGGAATTCCAGACTGTAAAATTTATTTTGATACTGGAACTAATATTATAATCCATTCAGAACAATCAGAATTAGTATTATTACAAGTATTGAAAATACTTAATGATAATAATATTGAGATTGAAGATTTATCTGCAGTTCCAACTAATCTTGAAGAAATATTTTTAAAAATGGTAGGAGAAAATGCATCCAATAATTAGACTTGTAAATAGGAATATCACAATTTCTCTTAATCCTGGATTCTTAATTTGGCAAATTATTTTTCCTTTGATCTATATTTTTGTTGCAGGATTTGCATATGCACCATTGATTAATGAAGTTCCATTTGGTACAAAAGATCTTGATTATCCTGCATTTTTAGCATCAGGCATGATTGGATTTAACATTATGAATAGCACACTTGTTTCTGGTATCATTATTTGGAATGATAGGAGACATGGCATGTTTGAACAGATTATGTCTGGACCATTTACTCGAAGTCATTACATTCTTAGTAATATCTGTACAATTGGAATAATAGGACTCGTTAGTGCATCTCTAATTGCTTTAGTTGGTTACCCAGTATTTTTTGATTCAGTAGAATTTTCATTTATTACAATTCCAATAATCATTTTTGGTGCCATTACTGGTTCTGTTTTATTTGGTTCATTGGCATCAATAATCTCTACTAGATTACGCTCAAGTGAGGGATTTAATGTGATCATCAACACTGTTTTCCTCTTTTTTGCTTTTGTTAGTACTGCATTTTATCCTGCAGCTGGTGCTCCTGAACCATTACGATCTGCTTTTTATCTTAACCCTTTAACTTATCTTGTAGATGTAATTAGGGCAGGAATTTTTGGTAATGTTACTGAATTTGTTATTCTTGAAATGTTAGTACTTGTTGGAATTGCATCTGTTCTTTTTATTATTGCTTCAAAACTTCTTACAAAATTAGATTTTTAGAAACTAGAATTATTTTTTAAACTTGGAATATACTTCATTGATTTTTTTAATTATATCCAGATCTTCATATTCTATCAAATTTAAGTTTGGAATTACACAATGCCCTCCAATTATACCTGGATACATTTTTGGTCTATTGCCCAAATTCTCATGTATTTCATTGGAAAATTTCCACATTTCATCAAAATCAATTCCTTCTTTATCACAAATCATTTTTGTAATTTGAGCATAGTTAATTAACCATCCATAATATGTTGTATCGACTAATATTTTTGCAAATTCAGCAGTTTTGGTAGTTGACATCCAATCTACCTTGTGAAATCTTTTTTCTAAATCTGATTTTAGTTTTAGATCAATTTGTCTATTATCTGAAGCAATAAATTTTGTATATCTTTTAACATCTTCTAAAAATCTTTCATGTATTCCACGTACTGGTGAAAATAGAACTGGAACTTTAGAATTTTTTTGAATTTTTTTTGTCGTACCTGGTTTTACCGTAGAATGGATTAGAACCATTTGTAAACCCACTAGTTTACTAATCCAGTTAGTTGTAACACCAATAATTTCTGTTAATCCTCCTGGAAGACAAATATGAAGACATTCTGGATTTTTAATTGTAGAGTTTTCAGAATAATTCTTACACCTTGAAGTATCAACATCAATTCCAACACAATCAAAATTCCTCTCAACCAATAAATCAAATAGAGTTTCTCCCACCTCCCCCATTCCTAATATGATATCTGTCATTGTATCTAATTTGAGAAAACCTATCTATGTTATATCATATTACAATAATTTCATCTTTTAAATATAGTAGCCCGGCCCAGACTCGA
>JAOTUX010000272.1 GCA_029863665.1 Candidatus Nitrosopumilus sp. | reverse complement strand
TTAAAAAAATATGGCAACATGTGGTAAAATTATTTCTAAATTAAACAAAGATAATTCCAAATTAAACATCAAATGTTACACATCAAAGAAATGAAAGTCTAAAAGACTTCTTTTGGACGATATTCTCCAAACACTTCTCTGAAGGTATTGCTGATTTCACCAGTTGTAGCAAATGCTTTAGCAGCTGTAATTATGTAAGGCATAAGATTTTCCTCAGTATCAGCTGCACTTTGCATAGCAGAAAGTGCCTTTTCCCATTTATTTTTGTCCCTTGATTGACGTAGTTCCTTGAGTGCCTTTTTTTGTTGAATTTCAACACTGCCACCTATTCTAAGTAAATCAGGTTGTGTTTCTTCTTCAGAATACTTGTTGACACCAACAATAACTCGCTCGCCATCATCAGTTTCTTTCTTTAATCTATAGGCATTTTGTCGTATTTCAGACTGGAAGAATCCTTTCTCAATTGCCTTAACAGAACCGCCCATTTTTTGGATTTTTTTGAGATATTTCCAGACATCTGCCTCAATTTGATCACATAATTCTTCAAGATAATGAGAACCTGCCATTGGATCTGCAGTCTTTGTTACGCCACTTTCATGTGCCACAATTTGTTGTGTTCTAAGGGCAATTTTTGCAGATTCTTGTGTAGGAAGTGCAAGTGCCTCATCTCTAGAGTTTGTATGAAGTGATTGTGTTCCACCCATCACCGCAGCCATAGTCTGAATTGCAACACGGACAATGTTGTTATCAGGCTGTTGAGCAGTTAATGATTCACCACTAGTTTGAGTATGGAATTTTAGTTGCATAGAACGAGGGTTTTTTGCATGAAACATTTCTTTGAGTATTTTTGCATAAACTTTTCTTGCAACTCTAAACTTTGCAACTTCTTCAAAGAATTCAATAGTACAACAAAAGAAGAACGAAAGACGCGGTGCAAAATCATCAATCTTTAGTCCCTTATCCAAACAAGTTTGAATGTATGCAATAGCATTTGCCAAAGTAAATGCAACTTCTTGTGTTGCAGTACAACCAGCTTCTCTCATGTGATAGCCAGATATTGAAACAGGATACCAAGAGGGTACTTTTTCTGCACAGTATCCAATCATATCACCAATTAATCGCATTGAGGGTTGAGGAGGATAGATGTACGTATTTCTAGCAATGTATTCTTTTAAGATATCATTTTGAGTAGTTCCACGAAGTTCATGACTTTTGAATCCTTGAGATTCACCCACTGCAATGTAATATGCAAGTAGTGTAGATGCAGTAGAGTTGATGGTCATTGAAGAACTAACTTTACCAAGAGGGATTCCATCAAATGCAGTCATCATGTCTTTAATAGATGTTATAGATACGCCGACTTTTCCAACTTCACCTTCAGCTTGTGGTGAATCAGAATCATAACCTATCTGAGTTGGTAAATCAAAGGCCATACTAAGACCAGTTTGGCCCTTTTCAAGCATAAACTTGAATCGTTCATTGGTAAGTTTTGCATCACCAAAACCAGAATATTGACGCATGGTCCAAAATCTTTGACGATACATTCCAGGATGAATTCCTCGGGTAAAGGGGTATTTTCCTGCATCTTCTTTTGGTTTCGGTTTGGCAGATTTTTGATAGATTCGTTTTACGGCAAAGTTAGAATCAGTAAAGATCTTCTTTTCAGGTTCTTTTGATTTTGTAGGTTTTTTTGCTGCCATATCATCACTTTAACAAAGATTTTGTGATTTTATCTCCTGCTTCAAATGGATCAATGTTTTTTATTTGTAATTTTTTAAGATATTTTGAGAATGTTTTATCAGAGTCTAACATACCATCAATCTTTTCTTTAATGTTATTTAAAATGATTTCTTTTAGTTCTGTCTCGAGTCGTTCCAAGTCTTTTTCTTTCTTGAGTTTCTTTTTTGAATTCATCATATCTTTGAGAGTTTTTGCAAATACTGTAATTCCAGAATTCTTTTTCACAGATGTCTTCAGAACTGTAGGTTTACGTTCAGAATCACCAATAAAGTCCAGAACTGCATCAAATAATTGATTTGTTCCACTAAGATCACTTTTGTTTACAAGATAGATATCACCAATTTCAGTCAGACCAGCTTTGATTGTTTGAATGCTATCACCAGTATGAGGATTGAAAACAACAACTGTAATATCAGCAATATTTGAGATTTCAACTTCAGTCTGTCCTGCCCCTACACTTTCAATAATTATCGGATTGAATCCGGCATACTCTAAAACTCTAATGCTGTTTCGTAGTGAGCGAGATACAGCGCCTGTCGCTCCCCGTGATGCGATACTTCGAATATATGTTCCAGAATCAGTGGATTCGCTCATTCTAACTCTATCACCCAATATGGCCCCACCAGTAACATGACTGGTAGGATCAACTGCCAAAACAGCAGGTTTTGTA
>JAOTUX010000271.1 GCA_029863665.1 Candidatus Nitrosopumilus sp. | reverse complement strand
TGGTAGTTTTATTTGGACAAACCATACCTGGAATCATTCTAGCATTCTTCAAAGTAGCTGGAGAATATGTAGTACTAGGAGCAGTATTTGTATTTGCACTTGCTTGGCTTCTTAAAGCAAAACCTCACAATCAACCCAAACAATATTCAGTGATGGTATTTGATGTGTTTGGAGAAAAAATCAAGATGGATGGTATTAGAACAGAATTTAAAACGCATGATGTTGCATGGAGCTTTATGAAACAATACAAAAAAGCATATCCACTATACAACTTTGCATTAGTTTCTGATCTTCCAAAATCAGACAAGCCAACAATTTTCAAATATATTTAGACACAACAAAGAAGTAATAAATACAAAAAACATGTCTAACACTAATCAGTCAGAGGAGTACAAGATAGTTTTCTACTATGTCTATCTTGCTAATTACCGACAAGACATCTCCTCTGACGCTAAATCATAGTTATAATCTGTAATATTACAAAGATTCAAACTTTTATTCAGGATCACGTAGAAGATTAGAGTGGAATTTTCTATTTTAGCTGATTCGTTTAACAAAATGGAATCAACTAGAAAAAGATTAGAGTTAACACAGTTTCTAGTAGAATTATTTGAAAAAACTCCTCAAGAAGTTATTTCAAAGATCGTGTATCTTTTACAAGGAAAATTAAGACCAGACTTTGAAGGAATTGAATTAGGAGTTGCTGAAAAACTTGCAATAAGAGCAATTTCAAAATCATCAGGAATTCCAACTAAAAAAATAGAGGAGGAATACAGAAAAAGCGGAGATTTAGGTCATGCAGCATCAACGATACTAAAACAAAAAACACAGACAACATTTCTTGTAGAAGACATCACCGTAGAAAGAGTATATGAAACATTATTCAAAATTGCCAAATTAGAAGGATCACGTTCACAAGATATGAAAATGAAATACATATCGAGTTTACTAAATGATGCAAATCCATTAGAGGCAAGTTATATTTTGAAAATTTTACTAGGTACTCTAAGACTAGGAATTGCAGAGAATACAGTGATGGATGCATTAGCAATAGCATTTTCTGGAAATAAAGATAACAGAAAAATTTTAGAACATGCATACAACGTATCCAGTGATCTAGGAAAAGTTGCTGAAACTATTGTCACTAAAGGTCTAGAAGGGATTGAAAAATTTGGGATAATTTTGTTTAATCCAATTAGACCAATGCTTGCAGACAGAGTAAAAAGTGAAGAAGAGGCAATTGAAAAAATGGGAAGTGAGTTTGCATCAGAATACAAATTAGATGGGGAAAGAGTTCAACTTCACGTAGAAGGGGAGAAAGTAGTATTATTTTCTAGAAGTTTAGAAAAGATTACAAATTATTATCCAGACATTATAGAAAAAATTCCCAAATCAATTCAAGCAGATAATGTAATACTAGAAGCAGAAGCAGTTGCAATAAATGAAAACACGGGAGAGTTTTTACCATTTCAAGAGTTAATGCATAGAAGAAGAAAATACAAGATAGAAAAAGCAGTTACACAATACCCAATCACTGTGAATTTTTTTGATATTTTATACTGTAATGGGAAAAGCTGTTTAGAATTAAACTATAACGATAGAAGAGAAAAGCTAGAAAAAATAGTAAAAGAAAATGATTTTGCAAAACACATTCCAATGACAATAGTCAAAAATCAAAACGATATTGAAAACTTTTTGGAAAATAGCATTAATGCTGGAAGTGAAGGATTAATGTTAAAGATGCTAGACAAACCATACCAAGCAGGTTCAAGAGGAAGTTATTGGTTAAAGCTAAAAAGAGAATACCAAAATGAGTTAGGAGATAGTTTAGATCTGGTAGTGATAGGAGGATTTTTTGGAAAAGGAAGAAGAACTGGAAGTTATGGAACGTTACTACTTGCAACATATGATGAAGATAAAGATACATTCACAAGTATTTGTAAAGTAGGAACCGGGTTTTCAGATGAAAGTTTAGATCAGTTATATCAAATTTTACATCCAAAAGTTACAATTAAAAAAAATCCACGCATTGATAGTGAAATGGAGGCAGACGTATGGTTTGAACCAGAATTAGTAATAGAAGTAGTAGCATCAGAAATTACACTTAGTCCAATTCACAAAGCAGTAAGAGACAAAATAAGAAAAAATGCAGGCCTTGCTTTAAGATTTCCAAAGTTTACAGGAAAAATAAGATTTGAGAAGGCAGCAGAGGATGCTTCCACTAATGAAGAAGTCATAACACTATTCAAAGGACAGAAAAAAATTGCACATGGTAAAAATTTAATATAATCATGCTTAGAGAATATCAAAAATCGTAGAGGATTTAAATTACCAGAGGGTTTTTCAGTTTTTGTTATGTATAGCGGAGAGCTTGAAGTTCAAGCAAAAAGGAAGGCCATAGCAGTTTTACAAGACGA
>JAOTUX010000270.1 GCA_029863665.1 Candidatus Nitrosopumilus sp. | reverse complement strand
TTTTGTAATAAGCTCCTCTAATTTTAAACGATCCTGTTTTTTGTCTGAATTCTGCTTTTAGATATATATCTGATTTTGTTAGTTCACTAAATGTCGGCGAATGTATTAATGGTGTTTTTTTAATTTCGTTTCCTCGTAATGTGTTTGCTCTCACTATTTCATCATATGATGGGTTCATTGGAAATGTTGCTAGTAAAATGGTGTATTTGACTTCTTCGACACAAATTATGTTTATTTCTAAATTTTATGCGTAGATTCTTAGAAATGCGTAAATAGTTTAAAAATACCGTTCAAAACATATCAAGGAATCGGACTCCCCTTTGAGAAATTTCTCATTCCCGGTTCCTTGTTCTTAATTTATTATTTGATAATTGTTTCTAATTCATTTAGACGTTTTAATATGCTGTTTTTTACAGAATCTGATATTTTTCTTGGATCAAATAACCCTTCTCGATTGTTGTTTTTAATAAACTCTAAATCTAATGTGCATAAACAGCCTTCTTCACCAGCAACCAACTTTACATCATCAATTAACACATCTGTTGTTTGATATGTCTCAACTAATAGTGAATCAAGTTCATTAAATAATTCATCTTTTTTCTTAGATAATTCTTGAAAATCTACCCCTGCATCTTTATTAATTTCAGAATATATTTTTTCTCGAAATTCATCATTTTCATAAAATACTTCAAATAATTTTTGATGATCAAAATCTTTGTATCCCATTTCTTTTAGTTTGTTTAAAACAAATTGATCACTGTTATCCGAAATCTGCTGTTCTTTGTTCTTTGTTAAATCTACAATTTTTGATAGTTCTTTCTGGCAATCAATTACACGTTGATCTGGTTTGTAATATAACAAAACATGAAATTGTAATGAAATATGCCCTGAAATTAAATAACTCCCTTCCATTATCTCAAATTTTGTAAAAATCCTTCTAATGTCTTCGTTGTTAGAAATTGACACATTTTGCAAAGACCAATCCTGAAGAGAATTGTTGATTTTTTGAAAATAATCTGTTACTTGTTTTGGATCAAATGTTCTTTGTTCTGTTATTGTTGAATCCCCCATCATTACTTTGGTATCGATCATTTTTGTAAGATCTTTCATTTTTAAGATATAGTTTTTTTCAATGATTTTATTTTTTTCATTTAAAAGTTGAATAAATTCATTTGAAGATCTTGTGCCTAATCTCACAAAAATAATTAACTATTACGCTCCTTAAACCTTCATCAATATCTAAATAGATAAAATCATGATTATAGGCATGGAGGAATCTAGATTAACTTGTGAGCATTGCAGTGAAATAATTACAGAGTATTATGATGAAAATTATAAGGGTGCACGAGGAAAATGTGCTCACTGTGGAGTAGATTTCCCCTTAGAATAGTGTAATCAATATGGCTGAAGAAAGTAATGAAAATAAAGAAGACTCGAATGTAACTGATAATAAATTAGTAGATATGCTTCTTAGCAAGAGTAAAGAACAGGTCTTAGATTCTGATACAGTAATCTTAGAAACTCAAAAACGCGTTTGGGGTGCTCTCAAAAAAGGTTATGAATATTCGGGGGTTGTTAATGAATCTGATCAATTTTTGAGAAAGAATGTCTTTTCAAAATTAGATATGGTAGTTCTTTATGTTGATTTGGTTGGTTCCACCACTATGACCTTAGAAATGCCTGAAGAAAAAATTGCAATAATTGTAAGTTCTTTCTCACAAGAAATGGCTGCAGTAATTAGACAGCATCATGGGTATGTGTTGAAATTTGTGGGGGATGCCGTAATTGGATATTTTATTGCAGAAGGGAATGGATTACTTGCTGCAGATAATGCTGTTAATTGTGCAAAGTCAATGATCTCAGTAATTCAAAAAGGAATTAATCCAATCCTCAATCAATATGATTATCCTGATTTAATGGTAAAAGTTGGCATAGATTTTGGACAGAATATTATTGTGAGATATGGGTCTGATACAGAGCATTCTCATGTGGATTTAATGGGCCCTGCCATGAATATTGCTTCAAAAATTCAAAACATGGCAAAACCTAATCAGATTTTAATTGGTAGTGATGTGTATCAAAGGCTTCATCCGAAATCTCAAAAAGAATTCTCCCAAATAATTTGGAAGCATAATGAATGGAAATATCGCTCTAGATTAACTGGTGAGATTTACAATGTCTATGAATTCAAAGGATAATCACTAATACAGAAATATTCAAACAGTGAATTTATCCGGACATTCTACATGTTCATAATGATGCTCAGTAAATTGTTCTTGAACTACGTAAATTATAATTTTATGAAGTTCTTTTTCTTTAATGTTTTTTTTACATTTAAGACAATTTTTTGATTCGACCATGTGTACATGCGATCCAAAGTAGGAATCTATAAGGATCTGCGATCAACTCAAGTTGAGTTA
>JAOTUX010000269.1 GCA_029863665.1 Candidatus Nitrosopumilus sp. | reverse complement strand
TCCATAAACAATCAAGCATCAAAGAGACTGTATGTTTCAGTGTTAAAGAAATTGGTTTGTGAATACCTGAAAACAATTCTAAAAGGAGACCTTGGCCTTGTTGAGAATTCAAAACCCATTAAAAAATACGGCGTTCAAAGAAAATATTCTGATGCTGACTTTGAGGTACGAGTAAACGAGTTGGTAAAAAAGTCAAAATCTATCCTGAATGGGCTGAATCCGTCATGATCGCTCTAGCCAAGAAGCTAATAGAGCGTACAAGATTACCCTCTCTGATTCTCAACATATTCAATTTACAACAATTCAAAATACCACCAAAAAACTCTTCAAAATTAACAATATTCCCATGTTTTGGACACGAGTTTAGTATGTTATCAAATGAGCATGACATTAAGGACAAATCTATAGGCTATACTAGAGATGAGATTCAAAGAATCTTGAAATATTGCAAGTCAATGGATGTGGTGATAGTCTATCTTGGTGCAAGTTCAGGGATATGATCTGGTGCTTTTCCGCTAAAATCGGGTCATGATTGACCAATTTTTATATTAAATTATTTTTCTGTCTTTTATCTATGTCTGATTTATTAATCCCATCTAAAATTAAGAAATAATTTTGCACAGTATTATGCAAATTGATAATTCAAATTTTAATAGTAGATTTCAATTAAGATATTGTTGAATTTTGATAAACTGAATGCAGATGTAATGAGCATAGATTCTACAATTCGTTATGCTGCTGTTCAAAACAAAGATGGGGAGAAAATTTGTGGAGGTTTTAGGGACAATATTGACCCAATCCTTAGTGAGGAAGAACTTAGGATGATGCATTACTATGCAAGTCAAAGATGGGAGACCAGAAAAAATATTCAACACAAGCTAGGCAATACCAAATATGCAATGGCATAATATGATAAATTAAAACGAATTTCATTTCCAATAAATGAAAAATATTTGTTAATGCTTGCGACTGAAATTAACATCGATCATACTAAAGTCATATACAAAGTTCTTTAATTGATACATAATCATATCTAAGATAATGAAAAATTAGAACAAGCTAATTAGACTCATCTAATTTTCAATTTGTTTTAATATTGTAAAATTTTCAACATATTCATGAAAGTAGAGTCATGCAAAAAATGTGGAGACACATTAAAAGTTGCACGTACATGTCTTACATGTCAGCAACCAAATCAATTTGAGTGTTCACACTGTGACATTACTCTTGTAGAGCAATATCATACACAGTGTAACATCTAAAACCATTTTTCATTATTTGGGCCGATTTCATCTAAAGCTTGTATGATATTTTGATAATCTCTAATAGGATCATGAAAAAATTATTTTAATAAAATTTGTATCAGATCTTAAGACGAAAAATGATAAGTTATTTGGTGACAGTTCTAATACAATTAAAATTTTGCAGATTTAGTATTTAGATCTCACTGATCATTACTACGTTTGTCTTATAGATCAAGAATTCAAATTCAAACTATTGAATCAAACATCTTGGAAGTGTTACAGATGTTATCTAAGTTTCAAGGAACAAAATATCAACAATTTGCATGAATCAATACCAGATCATCCCGTACGACAAATTGAGTAGGTTTGACTAGATTAATTGAATGGATGGTTTGTTTTTGGGCATTCTAATCTACAAAATTCTAATGGGTTTGTTGATTTAGTGCAGTTCTCATTATTTTAAGAATAACACAATCTGAATAATTGCTGAAAATTATAATTAAAATCTGGGATAATATTGGCCCGAAATGTGTACGTTATTATACTTAATTTAAAATAAACTTACAAGAAATTGGCAGTAAAAAAGAAAACTATAACAAAAAAGGCTGCACCTAAAAAGAAGGCTACAAAAACAAAAAAGCCCGCGTTTGGTGGATATGCAATCAATTTTGCAGGTCGTAAAGAAACTGTAGAACAAGTGTTTGGAAAAAAACCAATTGCACCAAGTGAGATGACCAAAAAAATCTGGGCATTTGTAAAATCAAACAGTCTCTCTAACCGTTAAACCAACTAGCTAACGATAAATCGTTAACTATTTTCTATCTTTTCACTATATTTTCTGTAATGAATAAGATATAGATATTGGATTTTTTCTAAAATTATCATGTCAACTGCATCATTGAGACGTGATCATGAGTTAATAGAGAAAGTCATCAAAGCAATGGAATCTACTATTCAGTTATTAAATGACGGTAAACAAATTCCTGAATCCATATTACTTCCAGTAATTGATTTTTCAAAAAACTTTACAGATGTTTGTCATCACAGTAAAGAAGAGAAATCATTATTTCCTGCATTAGAACAAGCTGGATTACCTAGTAATATGGGGCCTATTGCAATGATGCTACTTGATCATCAACGTTCAAGAGAGATTGGGACTGAAATGGAAGAATCTACAAAAGAATATCTTTCATCAGGAGA
>JAOTUX010000268.1 GCA_029863665.1 Candidatus Nitrosopumilus sp. | reverse complement strand
TAGTAATCCAATCATATTAAGTAATGTAGATTTTCCAGAACCTGAACTTCCTACAATTAGAACAACTTCACCGTGCTCAATGGATAATGATGCATTATCAAGAGCAGTAACTTTACTATCTCCTTCCCCGTATATCTTACTGACATTATTAATTTCAAGTACTTTAGACATTTCTCATTGCCTCCACAGGTAACAATTTTGTTGCTCTATACGAAGGATACAAAGATGCAATAATTGCCAAAGCAAATGAGGTCAAAGCAGTTTGTATGATTTTTTCCCAGTTATAGCTTACTTCAAGTGGGAGACTATTATTAAATGACATTTTGGTTTCTTTTGCATAAAAAGTATAACCAAGTCCTGCTGCAGTTCCAACTCCAGCACCAATAGCTCCAATTATCATCCCTTGGAAAATAAAGATTATGAGAATATCTTTTCTTTTGGCTCCAATTGCCCTCATAATACCAATTTCTTTAGTTTTCCCATTTACCAACATCATTTGAATTGTAAGGATTGCAAATGCAGAGGACATCATTCCAAAATAGCCGATCATGCTAATCATTGCGATACCAGATCTAAAACCAGCAAGTTGCTCTTCAGCTGATTCTTCTATAGTTTCTGCAAGAAAATCATCGTTAGGGAATGATTGTAAAAAGAATTCTTTTAATTCTAATGCTTTAGATGGATCGTTTAATTTTACCATGAAGGAACTAGTATCACCAGGTCTTCCCATCATATCACGTAAGGTATCAATATGTATAACAGCTGTATAATCAAATCCCTGACCCCCGGGTGATTTTGCAATTCCTGAAACAGTGAATCTTCTTATCTGATCTTCCCCCACTCTATCAACAACCAGAACTTTAATACTATCACCAACTTCAGCACCTCCAAGATCTTTTGCCACATTAGATCCTAATACAATAGAGTTTCTTGAAAAAACATAGTTTCCTTCTGAAACAGTTTCATGAACTGTAGATGCTTTAATGTCACGAAATGGGTCTATGCCAACTAATGGAATTCTGGTTTCTTCAATTAATTTTCCATTTTTTGTCATATTCATTTCGGCACTTGATGAAAGCCGCGGAGTTGCTCCTTGAACATATGGAATTCTTTCAAACCAACTTACAATTGATAAATCTGATTTATCAATATAATCAGCATCATCAGTTACAAGGATATCGCCATTTCTATAATCACTGATATCTCTAACTATAGCATCAAACAATCCTTGAAATATTACAAAGTTTACATGAATTACTAAAATTCCAATTGTAACAGCTAAAACTGCACCAATTAGACTTCCTTTTTTATTAAATAGCATTCTTTTTGCAAGTATTAATCGGTATTCCACAAAAATAATAAAATAGTCTAATATATAATGTATATGATACATAATACTAAAATTATAGACAATTTTATATCATATTAGTTACTTTCATATTCTATAAAGAAGATTTAAGTGATAAAATGGACAGTTTGGATATAAAAATTTTGGGCAAATTATTGAATAATTGTAGAGAATCAGACAGACAAATAGGCATAGAATTAGGATTATCAGGTGGGGCAGTACATGCAAGAATCCAAAAAATGGAGGCATCTGGTATTATCGAGAAATTTTTTCTCAAAGTTGAACCACCTGTTTTGGGTTATGGTATTTTGTACTTTGTTGTGTCAGGAGAAAATGTTAATGAAGTTTTAGAGCAAGTAAGTCTTGTAGGTGAACCATATGTTGTAGTACCATGTATAGGTGGAATTACAGTTTGTGGAATTGTCGTAAAAGAAAATATTGAGCAAAAAATAGATCTTGCAAATAAATTAATGAAAGATGTTAGAGTATTATCTATTTTTGAAGCAGAAAATACAGGATTTAATTCAAATCTTACAAAAACAGATTTAGAAATTCTAGAAGAACTAATTAAAGAACCAAGACAGAGAATTGAAAAAATTGCTAAAAGTACAAACATGTCAACAAAAACAATAACAAGATGCATTGAAAAATTAAATAAAAATGAAGGTATTCAATTTACTCTGATACAATCCTAGAAAAATTGATGGTTATATTCCACATGTCATACTTACCTGGATAAATGGGGATTTTAAAAAAACATTAAAAAATATGAATAAGATATTTTCCAAATCATATTTACAGATTCCTTTTATTGCAAAAAATCAAATTGTTTTGTTTATGTATAGTGAAAATATTTTCAAAATGGATGAGTTGACACAAAAAGTAAGAAATGTTGAAAATGTAAAATCTGCAGATTTATTCATTCCAAAAAAAATTTCATTTTATATTGATTGGTTAGAAAAAGTCATTATAGATTTTAAAAAATCATCTAAATTACATTTAACATATCAAACAAATTAAATAATAATAATAATCCATACACGATATGAAAAAGACAAAGATCTATGAAGGGAAAATTTTAGGTCTTAGTGTTTATGATGGAAAAATAGAAGGTAGAAA
>JAOTUX010000267.1 GCA_029863665.1 Candidatus Nitrosopumilus sp. | reverse complement strand
TTCCAAAAATTGGTACCTTGAATGTGTTCTCTATTGTTTTGTATCCTAGGTAAACTGTAAGTGATCTATGCGGAACTATTATTGTGTTTGATTCACGCATTTTTTTTTGCATTTTGGCTGAAGCCACCTCTTTGAATTTGTCTAGTATTATGATTTCATCTGCAATTCTCCCAAATCTTTGATATGGACCTTCTCTTCCTTTCTGACAAAAAACTGCTGTTTGATAATCTTCGTCTTTTGCCCCATCCATTATCTCCAGTGCAGAGTGACTGCCAAGTACTCCTATTTTGACGTCTGAATAGTCATTTACTATCTTCTTTATCTCTGAACTCTTTATCACATCATGCCTAGATATTAGGATCTAATATAGCTAGTTTTCAATTTTTCAGATCGGATAGAAACAGAAGATTTTTTTTAACTACTGTTGTGTTTTATGTGTGCTATATTCTTTTGAGTTGCAGATGGCAGGGGTAATTCTGCTGACTGCAATGACTGCCGGTGGTATTTCTTTATGGCTTAAACGCCGAAAAGCACAAAATGAGTTAGATAGTGAAAGTCAAGAATCTCAAAACTAGTGTTAAACTAAATCTCTTATCTAATACATAAAATACTCTGATTTCCCATATGTATTATTGAAATTAGTTATTGCCATTACTGGAAGCACTGGAGTAATTTATGGAATCCGTATGCTAGAAACTCTCAAGAAGTTAAACATTGAAACTCATTTAATATTATCTGAGTGGGCTGCAAAATGTATCTCGTTGGAAACTGAATACACAACTGATTATGTAAAATCACTTGCAACTAGTACTTCAGATGAAAAAAACATGGCATCAAGTATTTCAAGTGGGACTCATCAAGTTACTGGAATGATTGTTGCACCCTGCAGCATGAAGACATTATCTGCAATTGCAAACGGATATGATGACACATTAATTGCAAGAGCTGCAGGTGTTACAATAAAAGAATCAAGAAAACTAGTTCTGATGGTAAGAGAAACTCCTCTCTCTGCAATTCATTTGGAGAATATGCTAAAGTTGTCTAGATTGGGAATTGTAATTTTACCTCCTGTAACCGAATTTTATACAAAACCCAAATCCATTGATGATATTGTTAATCATGGTGTGGGAAAGTGTTTGGACCAATTTGACATAGAACACGATTTATACCCTCGATGGGGTACTTTGTAGATTCCCCTTGTCAAGACTCTCTTTTGAAATAACAGTTGATGCAAAAAGAGAAACTGTTTATGATGTATTATCAAACTATGAAAATTATCAGAAAATACTCCCTCAACATTTCCCATCAGTTAGAATTCGCTCAGTTCGCAATAATGTCTCTGTGGTAGAAGAGCACCTTATTCTTGGAGATAAAGAACTGTTAATCATGGCAAAGCATGTTACTACAGAACCTGTATTACACGAGGTTTTTGTAATTGGTGGCGATGCAAAAGGAAGTTACATCAAAGAACAATTTGTAAAACTTTCAGAAGGAACAAAAGTTCTAGTTGATGTAGATTTGAAACTAAAAGGTAAAATGAAATTATCGAGTTTGTTTGGAAAAAATAAACTTGAACAAGAATATGGTATAATTTTAGATGATTTTGTAAAAATTGCAGAAGGCTAGTCTGATTTTACTTCTTTATCTTTAAAGTCATTTAGTTCTTTTTCACCTTCAATTTTTCCTTTCTCAAATTCTCCTTTGGCCTTGCCAAAAGTCTTTGCTAGTTCTGGAATCTTTTTTGCACCAAAAATGAATACTGCTGCAATAATTATGATGAAAATCCACTCTTGCCCTGCTATAAAATTGGACAAACCTATTCCTAACATTATGTCTATCATAAATTAAATTTAGATTTAAGTGTTCAACTTTTGGCGTTCCTTACGCTCTATGATTATCATGCCTGCTGAATAAAGTGCAATCATAGGGCCTGCAATAAACCACATTGTAACACCACTTCCGTCTGGTGTAATTATGGCACCAAAGATCACAATTATCACAATTACGTATCTGATATTTTTTCTCCAAAAATCTGAATCTACCATTCCTGATGCAGATATTGCATACATCACAAGTGGAAGTTGAAACGAAAACCCAAATGCTAACAAAAATTGTAAAACAAAAGTCACAAATTCTATGACGTTAAGAAACGTTACAAGTCCTGCAGACTCACCATATCTGTACAAAAATTCTAAAATATATGGAATCACTAAATTATAAGAAAAAGCACAACCTGCAATGAATAATCCCAGAGATGGCAATGAAATACTTCTGCTTACATTAATTTCATTTTCTTTTAATGCTGGTTTGATGAATCCCACTAATTCTTTAATGATGATTGGCATACCTACTACAATACCTACAAGTGCTGCGATGTATACTTGAGCAAAAAATGCCTGTCCTGGTGCTGTTTGAATTAATTGGACATCTTCTGGAACAAGATTATCTTTCATGTGATTAGTTATCTGCGCTGC
>JAOTUX010000266.1 GCA_029863665.1 Candidatus Nitrosopumilus sp. | reverse complement strand
AGGCAAAAAAGAAAAATAAAAAAAACTGTCATTTTGTTACTGCAAAAAAGATTCGCAAAATCAGCAATGAAATGATCTATTGATCTTTTACAAGGCTAAGATTTAATAGCTGAATCCTAGGGTTTGCGAATATGGTAAAATTCAAGTCAACAGGTGAAGTTCTTAAAATTATCAAGAACAAGGATCAAATTCGTAACTTTGGTGTTATTGCACATGTTGACCATGGAAAAACCACCATGAGTGATAGTCTCTTGGCGTATTCTGGAATTATTGCACCATCTGCTGCAGGGAAAGCTTTGGCAATGGACTTTGATAAAGAAGAACAACAAAGAGGAATTACAATTTATCAGGCAAATGTCACATTACACTTTACTCAAAAAGATACAGAATATGTCATAAACATGATTGATACTCCTGGACATGTAGACTTTAGTGGAAGGGTAATTCGTAGCCTTAGAGCCATTGACGGTGCAGTTGTGGTGTGTGATGCAGTAGAAGGTATCATGACTCAAACTGAAACTGTGACTAGAATGGCACTAGAAGAGAGAGTAAAACCTGTTTTGTTTATCAACAAAGTAGACAGACTCATCAAAGAACTACGTTTAACTCCTGAAAAAATGCAACAACAACTAGCAGAAGTTGTTTCAAACTTTAATCAGCTAATTGACACATATGCAGAACCTGAATACAAAGAAAAATGGAAAGTGTCAATTCAGGATGCAAGTGTTACATTTGGTTCTGCAAAAGACCGATGGGCAATTAATATTGATTTGATGAAAGAGAGAGGAATTACATTCAAAGATGTTATTGATGCTTACACCAATGAAAAAGTTGCAGATCTTGTAGAAAAAGCACCACTAGCTGATGCAGTACTTGGAATGGTTGTAAAGCATCATCCAGCACCACATGAGGCAGTAAAATACAGAATTCCACAAATTTGGAAAGGTGATTTGGAGTCTGATGTTGGAAAGGCATTACTTTCATGCAATGATGATGGCCCAACTATTATGATGATTGTAAACATGGTATTAGATCCTGCAGCAGGACCTGTTGCAATTGGTAGATTATTTTCTGGAACCATTAAGGATGGACAGACAATTAACATAATTGATGAGAAAAGAGAAGGACGTGTTCAATCTGTAAACTTTTTCATGGGAAACCAAAGAGAACAAGTAGGACAGCTGGGAGCCGGAAACATTCCTGCATTATTGGGATTAACAGAAGCTAGAGCAGGAAATACTCTGTCTTCTGTTAAAGACATTCCAATGTTTGAAGGCGTAAAGTATGTTTCAGAACCCGTAGTTCAAGTTGCAATAGAACCAAAACACCCTAAAGACTTACCTAAACTAGTTGAAGTACTCAAACAACTAACAATTGAGGATCCAAACCTGGTTGTAAAAATTGATGAAGAAAGTGGTGAAACTATCGTTGCTGGAATGGGTGTATTACATCTTGATGTTGCAACTCATCGTATCCAAGATGCAAAAGTGGATATTATCACATCTGAACCATTGATTAACTATAGGGAAACTGTAAAGGGTGCATGTGAGCCTATCATGGCAAAATCTCCTAACCGACACAACAAAATCTTCATGAAAGTAGAACCATTAGAACCTGAAATTGCACATATGCTTAGAACTGGTGAAATTAGTGATATGAAAGACAAGAAAGTAGTTGCAGATTTACTAAAAGGTGCTGGATGGGATACTGATACAATAAAGAGAGTTATGAAATTTGATTCACGTGGAAATGTTCTAATTAATGGAACCAAAGGTGTCCAGTTTGTTCAAGAGTCAACTGATTCTATAAATTCGGGATTTGATGAAGTGATGAAAGAAGGACCTCTCTGTAAAGAGCAGATGAGGGACTGTAAGTTTATCTTTACTCACTTTGTTCCTCATGAAGATACTGCACACCGAGGTTTGTCTCAGTTAGGGCCCGCTTCTCGTAGAGCATGTATGGGTTCGTTACTAACTGCAGGCACTGCTGTCTTGGAGCCAACATTGGCAATTGAGATTCGTGTTCCAACAGATTTGGTTGGAAACGTTGCAACTGTTCTTTCTGGTAAACGTGGCAAAGTACTTGACATGGCACAAAAAGGCGCATCAAGTATTGTGACAGGTGAGATTCCAGCTTCTGAGACATTTACTTTATCTGAAGAGATGAGAGGCCAGACTGCAGGACGTGCTACTTGGAATACTTCTTTTAAGGCATGGACTGAGGTTCCAAAATCTATGTTGACAACAGCCGTAGCTGATATTAGAAAGAGAAAGGGATTGGCCCCAGAACCTCCTGGTGTCAACGAGTTTATCGACAAAGAGTAAAAAGGGAAAGCCCCCCTCGCAGGCACACAAAACGCACAGTGACTTAAGTTATGATTAGAGTGGATTTGTGATACTGTTAAATTTGTGATTTCTCAAAATAATTCAAAGAAATTGGCATCGAATCAATCATTTTTCCATTATAATATATCGTGAAATAAATTA
>JAOTUX010000265.1 GCA_029863665.1 Candidatus Nitrosopumilus sp. | reverse complement strand
TATCTCAATGTTCCGGTAACATCACTTAACAATCACATGGTATGGGAAACAAATCCTGAATTGGTTGACGCTGTTGACTTTATCATGGTTGATGCTTTCATTCAGGATGAGACTGACGATCCAATTAATGCAGTAAAAATTATTCAGCAGCGATATGATGTGTTAAAAAAACAATATGCATACAAGAGTATTGTACTTGAAACCGGATGGTCTACAAATGATTCATCAAAGATAAAGCAAATGCAGTTTGTCTCTGCGTTGCACAATACTGGTATCAAACATTTCATATTCATGTATGCAGATGAGGACTGGAAAGAATATCCGTTAAAATCCGGATTTGGAATTCTTACTGGTGACAGAAAAGAAAAGCCAGAATCTCCAGTTGAGAACTCAGTTGCAGAAGAACAAAATGTTATTGGTATTGTAGATGACTATGTTGAATCATTACAAAATGATCCAATAACACAAACTGCAACTGGAGTCGCAGGATTAAGTGGAATAGTTTTGTATATCTTAAAATTCTTGGGCTACCTTAAAACTGGAAGCCAATGGGGTGAAGGGTACGTAGGATAATTCTTGATATTCTAGTTAACCGAGATTGTACTTTTTTCTGTATTTCTTTACATCCTTGTCTTCATCAAACACTTTAACATGAACACAATGGTCTGACTCACACATGTTGCAGTATACCTTGTCAGTGTAGATATCTAAATCAAGTGTCATGTTGTGATCCTTCAGATTTGGTAAAATGAAATGAGTTGGTTTTTCCTGGGGTTTTGACTCTTTGTTGAGCAAGTCTCGAGATCCCTTGTTGACAAACTGTGCAAGTGACTTGTATCCTTTTTTTCTGGCATCTTCAGTAGATAGATATTCTTCAATGGATTGTTTGAGAATCTTGTCCATTCTTACTGTGGCTTGACTATCCACCTGTGTGCTTACCGTTGTAACCCCTCCAATGTTTTTAGTATCAAGATCTTGTGCAAAATGTGTCGCATACGTTACATTGCTCATAGACATAATAAAACCATGTAGGACTTAAATGTGTCGTAAAAATCACACCAATAGCTAATGTTACGTTAACGACACATATATTAACATCAATGTGTCTAATATGTCACATGGAAAAAGCCAACAACAAAAACACAGGAACCATAAGATCAACTAAAACGTTAATCGAAGAGGCAAGATACTATGTGGGCGGATTTCCAAGACCCTATCTTTCACTTACAAAACTTAACGATGAATCATTACGCGATAAACTCAAAGAGCTAAAAAAACAGTATCCACAATTCGGCGATATTGGAGATTCAAAAAAATGAGTTCTCTACAACACTTAATTCCTTGCATTCACCAAGACCGAGAAACAAAACCAATAGTAATAGAGTTTGACGGTCAACGTTATCCAAAATTACTTGATTGCAAGGAGTGTCATGATCTAATCAAGAGTCTAACCAATGTAAAAATTATTTCTGAAGAGGAATTCAAATGAACAACAAATTTCCACAAATAATCACGTGCAACAATTGTAAGATACAGTTCTATAACTATTCAGGAACTCCTGCATATTGCAATAGATGTTTTGAAGAGGAGAAAAAGAAATGACGACATTTTCCAGTCAACAAAATTATTCTGCAATATCACAATCGCGTGTCTGTTTGCATGAGGGGTGTTGCATTTCATGCTGGGATCATAGTTGTTTTGACCAACCATCAATAGTGGGATTGCAGAAAATTGTTGATACAGGAGAGAACAATGATTTTTTTGGGTTCTACCATATCTCCTGTATTTTTCCCCAATACCATTCCATGACTAGTTGCTTTAAAGGAGGAATAATCAGAATTGCCTGACTGGTACTGTCCCAGCTGTACTGCACTGCTGGCAAATAACGGACATCTCAACAAAAAATGCTATTCTTGTCAAAGGCATTTTCGTATCCTGGAGGTTCATCTATGAAAGCCAGATGTTATTTCTGTAAGGTCTGGCTGAATAATTCCATTCCTGTAATAATGTATGATGGAAGAACTGTACAGTCTTGTCACATTTGTAGATGTTTGGTTGCAGATGCAAAATCTATTGAAAGGAATAATCATATTTTGAAAGTTACAGAGGGAGAGTTTTTGAAATGAGTTGTCTTATTCTGCTAATCTTGAGGTTAGGGCGAGGTGAAATGAAATAGGAAGTTTATCAGATTATGAAACCATTGGAGATAGCATCAGTATTGCAAAAATTGGAGAAAAGCCATTTACCATAACATTCATCGAAGATTCTGATTATACAAACGGCAGTGAGAGCACACCTGGAGTAAAGTGTACTGTAAAAGAGAGTTTTTCTGATGTTGATGGAAATCAATTCCAAAAAATCCACACAACCAGAATTGCAATTGTAAACAAGCTAAAGAATCCAAAGATTCGAGAGGATGTAAACGGGAAAAAGAATCCACTAGGTCCAATAAAGTGCATCAAGGAAAAAACCAAGACAGGAAAAGATTTCTACAATTTA
>JAOTUX010000264.1 GCA_029863665.1 Candidatus Nitrosopumilus sp. | reverse complement strand
TCTATTTTGTCTATGTGTAATGCAGTTACAAACGCTGAAATTTCATTTTCATTTAGATTTCCATCAACTAAATCCTTTACAATTTCATGTATCTCTGAATACAGTAATTTTTTTCCTGAAAGTTTATTTCTAATGAATTGCAGTGATTTTGGAAATGGGGCGATGTCTACATTCACTCTGGAATTTTGTTTTAACGACAGTATTTTTCTAACTTCCTCTGTCACGCCTAGAAATCCTCTTTCAATAGTTGCAGATATGTTGACTATTGCAGTAATCTTCTTTTTTGTCTGAATGGTTACACGCTCAGATGCATTGATGTTTAATTCATCAGCATCCTTGTCATTTAAAAATACAAACGGTTTACCGCCTGAATCAATGTTTAGAATTTTTACTTTTAGTTGCATTATACGTTATTTTAATATGGAATTATCTTTTATAACATTGATGAAATATGGCTTTCATTATCATGTTTGAGTTTAAGCTAATTTTCTAAATAATAGCAAACACTACTAATTTTCACTGACCGACAAAACATTGAACAAAATTTTAGTACTTTTAGATGGATCAAAAAATTCTCTCAGAGGTTTGAAATTTGCATTAGGGATTGCAAAACAATCAGGATCATCAGTCATTGGGTTGAATGTGTGTTCTCCTCCAATGTTTATGGAAACTCAATCACTCATAATACATAAAATAAAACAAAGGAGTGATGAGATAGTCAAGCAGGCAGAAGAGATATCACAAAAAAACAAGGTGCCATTTTTCGGTATGGTTAAAGTCGGTAGTAATATTGGAAAGACGATTATTGCTTATTCTAAAAATCAAAATGTGGAAATGATTGTCACAGGTTCTCGCGGCCCAGATCCAGAATTTGAAATATTTTTAGGTAGTGTTGCCAATCATATTATCAACAAATCAAAAATTCCCGTAACAATAGTGAAATAATTAACTTTAATTCAAAATTATAACATATGATAAATTATTTAGATCGTTTCTGACAATAATAATTGCCTCATCTAATCCTCTGAATGAATTTTGAGAGCCATTCGAAGGAACTATTTTTAACCTGTGATTAAATGAATCTCTTGGATATTTTTAAAAGAATTAGTATAATTGAAAATTAACTAGTTCACAAATTTGTGCAACAGTAAATAGTAAAAAAAATACAAATAATAAAAAAATCAGTTAAACCTTCCAGCTAACCTTTCTTTTAGAACGATGTCGTTTGATAATTTAAGAATAGCACTTTCTAATGCTTTTCTTAACTCGCTGTTTGCTGAATAATCCGCAGAATAAGGTCCAACGGTTGTTCTTTTACCTTTGGCCAATTCGAAACCTTTTCGGAATGTGTCCTCGCCAGAAACCCCAACAGAAGTACCGCCCATTCTTTCTACCATTGAAAATGATGGTATGTCATTTGGGCTATCTCCAAGATAGATCATATGTTCAAATGGAATTGGTCTTTCTTCGGAAGGAATGAAATTATTTACCAAATAAGGCGCGTTTCGTAATTCTGAAGATGTAATTCCTTTGTTGATTGCAAACAAAAATTTTGTTTTTTCAGTAAATGTCACGATGGATTTGATGGAATTGATTATTCCGTTACCATCCTCTGCAAAATTAGATGCATATACTTCAAAATCTGAAAAATCAGAGCATCCCTTTATGAGATCTTCAATTCCTTGAGAGATTACATACCCTTCAATTTTTACTCCAGCTTTAGCAAAATCTGGATTATTACTTGAAATAAAAGATCGTAGTTCTGAAACAAGATTCTTCACATTATTATAAGTTTCAATTTTTGAACCTAATTGATTTAATTTCTTGTTGGTGTTGTGGTCAATTTCACCTGAATGCATAAAATTCATTATTTTAGTCATCCAAGCTAACGGGGGATCCCATCCATTTTCTACTAGGATTCTCACTTCATCCCAAAAAGAATCAATGTTGATTTTGTTTTCTTTCAATAGGAAATTAGTTGTATCAGGAGCAAGTGTAGAATCACAATCACAGATTAGGGCTATCGTGTTTTGTTTCATTTTGATAATTTTCTCATAATCCACTGAATAAGTATTCTCTAACTTACACGTGGGTTCTAACTCAAACACCGGTGTTTTCGTCTTTGGTGAGTTCCAGATAGACCTTATCTCCCACGGAGAGGTTCATCTCCCTGTATTCGTGCATGTCAATCTTTAGCGATGTGCCACTACCACCTGGCATCATTCCACCCATACCTGAAAGCATCTTGTTCATATTTTTCACCATGTCTCCCATTTTGGAAGGGTCCATCATTTTTGAAGGATCAAACTGGGACGGATTTTTGTTTCCTTCTTTAAGATCCTTTGAGGATGTCAGTGAGACTATCACGTAAGGTGCACCATCAGATGACGAATCAATTATTCTTGACACATTATTTCTCAAGTGTATTGATAGAATGAGGTTTTGGCAAGGGTTTGTTCAGACTTTATCCTGAGGAGATCCTATGTAGAATATATATACAAAATCT
>JAOTUX010000263.1 GCA_029863665.1 Candidatus Nitrosopumilus sp. | reverse complement strand
ATCATAAATTTTCTTAATATGGTTTAATTCTGCAATACTGCTGATCTGTGGAATCATGATTTGTGGATGAACTTTTACCTTCTTTTTGGTTAACTCTGCTAGTGCTTCAAATACTGCACGAATCTGCATCTCATAAATTTCAGGATATGTGATTCCAACTCTAACCCCTCTATGTCCCATCATTGGGTTAATTTCTGCAAGCTCTCTTGCTCTTTTTAGAATAACCTTTACCTCATCAATTTCACTTGTTGCTTTTTTTAATTCTAATTTGTGAATTTTTTCCACTAGTTCCTCTGGATTTGGAAGGAATTCATGTAGTGGGGGATCTAATAATCTGATTGTAACCTCATAACCCTTCATTGCCTCTAGGATTTCAACAAAGTCACTTTTTTGTAGTTGGCCTAACTTTTCTAGAACTTTTCCTCTCTCTTCTATATTTTCAGCCATTATCATATCTACAAACAATCCAATTCTGTCACTTGCGTTAAACATTCTCTCTGTTCTACATAATCCAATTCCTTGACCTCCAAACTCTCTTGCTAGTTTTGCACCGTCTGGAGTATCTGCATTTGCTCTAACTCCAATCTTTTTTGCTTTTTGGGACCATGCTAAAATTTGCTTAAAATCTGATGTGATTTTTGGCTCTATTGTTGGAATCTTTCCAACATATACAATTCCAGAACTTCCGTCAATTGTGATGGCATCTCCTTCTTGAATTACTTCTCCATTAACACTGCATTGTTTATTATCATAATCAATTTTCAAATCAGAACATCCTACTATGCATGGTTTGCCCATTCCTCTGGCTACTACTGCAGCATGCGATGTTTTGCCCCCTCTGCTAGTAAGAATCCCTACTGACTCAAAGAATGCTGGAACATCTTCTGGCTTTGTCTCTTCTCTAATCAGAATAACTTTGGCACCATTTTCTCCCATGACTGTTGCTCTTTTTACATCAAATACTGCAATGCCACTTGCTGCCCCTGGCGATGCCGCTATTCCCTTTACTAACTGGGTATAATTTTTAATCTCTTTTTGATCAATTGTTTTATGGAGTAGTTGTTCTAACTGTTCTGCTTGTAATCTTGTCAGTGCTCTATTTTTATCAATTAGCTTTTCTTTAACCATGTCTACTGATGTCTTTACCATCCCAACTGCATTCATCTTTGCGTTTCTTGTTTGTAACAAATAGAACTTTCCTTGCTCAATTGTAAATTCGATATCTTGTGGTTCTTTGTAATGTTTTTCTAATTTTTCACATGTTTTTGCTAATTGTTTATATGATTGTGGAAGGTCTTTTTTCATTTCATCCACTTGTTTTCCTGTTCTTACTCCTGCCACTACGTCTTCACCTTGAGCATTAATTAGATATTCACCATAAATTTGACGAGAGCCATCTCCAGGATTTCTTGTAAACACTACTCCTGTTGCACTATCATCTCCCATGTTTCCAAATGCCATGGATACAACATTGACTGCAGTACCATCTGCAATTTCTTTTGTAATGTTATTTTTCTCTCTGTAAACAATTGCTCTTTCTCCCATCCAGCTACCAAACACTGCTTTGATTGCTAGTTCTAATTGTTCTGTAGGATCAGTTGGAAAATTCTTTCCTGTATGATTTTTACAAATTTGCTTGTATTGCTCTACAATTGCTCTTAGTGATTCTTCATTTAAGTCACTGTCTACTTTTGTACCTTGTTTTTCTTTTGCAGAATCTAAAACAATATCGAACTTTTTGTCTTCTACTCCAAATACAACTTTGCCAAATAATTGAATAAATCTTCTATAGGAATCCCATGCAAATCTTGGATTGCTGCTTTTCTCAACTAATCCCAATACTGTCTGATCATTTAGTCCTAAATTCAAAATTGTATCCATCATTCCAGGCATAGAAATGGCTGCACCTGATCTAACTGATACTAGTAGAGGGTTTGATTTAGAATTCCATTTTTTGCCTGTCTTTTTCTCAATTTTGGCAATATTCTTCTTTATTTCTGCCATGAGTGTTTTTGGTAATTGTTTATTATTTTCGTAATATTTTTTGCAAACTTCAGTAGTGATTGTAAATCCTGGCGGTACTGGCAATTTTAATCGGGTCATTTCACATAACCCTGCCCCTTTTCCTCCTAAGAGTTTCTTGTTTTTACCATCTCCTTCGTCATAAAAATAAACTTGTTTCATATTTTACGATTATCCAACTTGAAAAAGGGGGTATTAAACCATTGACTTGGCAAATTCAGACATTATGTTGTTCCAATCTTTTGCCTTGATTATCCCGCTTGCAACTAGAATGCCTTTAGATCCTAACTCTATTGCTTTTGCAACATCCTCTCCAGAAACAATTCCTGCACCGCAAAGTAGTTTTGTATTATTCTTTTCACTTTTTACTGCCTCTGCAGCTTTTGTGATCAACTCTGGTTTCTCTTTTGATACTGCCTTTCCTGATCCAATCAACTCTGGAGGCTCTATTGCAATATAGTCTGGATTTAGTTTTGCATATTTTT
>JAOTUX010000262.1 GCA_029863665.1 Candidatus Nitrosopumilus sp. | reverse complement strand
GTGCACAAACAGAGAATACTACTGCAGATAAAATCAGTACAAAATACATCGAAAACTATTTTAGAGATTTTGATAGATTAAATGTAAAGCGTGCAACAAACTATCCAAAGGCTACAGAACACATAGGAGACATAATTAAATTTATTGAGAAACTAATTGAAAAAGAAATTGCATATGTTTCTAAAAATGGAGTGTATTTTGCAGTATCAAAATTTCCAGAATATGGAAAGCTTTCAAAAAAGAAGATAGACGAATTACAGTCAGGTGTAAGAATAGAAGTAGATGAGGCAAAAAATAATCCATTGGATTTTGCAGTATGGAAATTCTCAGACGTAGAGCCTATTTGGGATAGTCCATGGGGAAAAGGTAGACCAGGGTGGCACATAGAATGCTCTGCAATGAGTGCAAAATATCTAGGAGAAAACTTTGACATACACGGCGGTGGACGAGATCTCATATTTCCACATCATGAAAATGAGATTGCGCAGTCAGAATCACACACAGAATTGCCATTTGCAAAAATCTGGATGCATGTAGGGATGGTGACAATAAACGGAGAAAAGATGTCAAAATCACTTGGTAATATAAAATCAATTAAACATGTTTTGGAGAACTGGGGACCAAATATCATCAGATTATTCTGTCTATCAGGACATTATTCAAAACCAATTGATTATTCAGAAGAAATATTCAAAGAGAATCTCACAAAATGGAGACAGACAGAGACATGTTACTATGAATTGATTCATGCAGAGGGTGAAAATCATGAAATAGATGAAATAATTAAGAAAATACATACAGAGTTTGAGAATGCACTAGAAGATGACTTTAACACTCACCTTGCGTTATCGTCATTTTTCCAACTAGTAAAAGAAGTAAACAGGCTAGCAGCTGAAGGAAAGTTAGGAAAAGAAAATGCACATATTATCAAGACAGAATTTGAGACAATGTCAGAGATTTTAGGATTAAGGATTCCAAAAATATCAGATGATGAAAAAAAAGAGATTGACAATCTAATTTCAGACAGAGAACAACTTAGAAAAGAAAAACAGTTTGAAGATGCAGATAAAATTCGAGACAAACTTAATGAAATGAACATAGAGTTAATTGATCATAAAGTAAGAACTATCTGGATGAAAAAAGAAAACATCAAAGAAGAGTAAACCATTTTTAATTAATACATAAATTTAGAATTTTAATTACTTTATTTTTTTAATCTGTAGAAAATACAGTTACAAAGAAAATAAAAAAATGAAAAGAAAGAGCATATAATTTACTGAGGATGTGATTTTTTTACGGCTTTAACTACGTGATCAAGGTATCATTGGAATTATTTTGACTGCATTGAAACTAACAATCCCTCCATCATTGACATTTTGTAATTTCTCAAACCACAAACGTTTGGTACCCGCATTAAGATTCACCAGCCTTTTAACAGTCTTGAATTTCCCAATATTCGGAATTGGGCATAACAAAACAAAAGTAGATAATAACAATACAAGATATTATGAAGAAGAAAAGGATTTGAAATAAACAATGAAAAAAGAATACGAAGAAATTATAAAAAATATGAAATCAACAGAAGACAAAATTCGAAAAAAAATAATTGAGCAAAAAGAAGAGTATGAAGAATATAAGAAAAAAGAAGGTGATTCGGACCTTGTCTTTAATGAAAAAGATAACAAGAAATGACTGAAAGTGCTAGTAACGTATCTTCAAAAATAAATGAAGAATTAGACAAAATGATATGAAAATTGGGTTGGAAAAAGGATTAGAATGAAACAGCAAATAACCACATAAAACACAGTGAGTCACCCAAGTTCTTAAAAATAAACTAGGTTAGATGATAATTATTGAATTTTAACTGTGTTTTTCCATCTTGTAATTACAAACGTAATGACATTGAAGAAAAAGAATTTCTAAAGCATTTGAAAGAAGAGCATCATAATGAAATGTCAGATATTTCAAAAAAAGAGAACATGTCAATTAAAATGGCAGAGATGATAACAATATCAAACTCAAAGGTATTCATTAATTCTTAGATTTTAGTCCAAAGGCAGCCTTCGATACTTTTCAGATAGACGTTCTTTATCAGAATGAATGAATTTTTTTCTAAGACCGGAAATGATTTCTTCAAAGATTTCTTCTCGTTCTTCTTTTGTCATAATGCAATAGGCAGTTCATCATACATAAAGAGAACACAAATTCTAAATTCCAATAGGCTTAAGTTCATAATTCTCATAGGAAATTAGTGAAAGAGACCAAGTTTTACACTTGTAAAAACTGTGGGGCAGAATTTCCATCATCTGAAATTAGACTTTACTGTAAAGTTTGTAAATCAAATTTAGATAAAACAGGGAATTTACCTAAACTCTAGTTCTTAAAATGCAAGTTTACAAATCTTAGTTTCTCCTAATTAGTTTAATCTAATTTTCACAGTATTTAATACAACTAAAAAACAACGCTATTCATGAATGCGTGGAATAAATTTTGGAAATGGTATGAGAATAAAATA
>JAOTUX010000019.1 GCA_029863665.1 Candidatus Nitrosopumilus sp. | reverse complement strand
AAACTTTTAATCTAGCAGTTTTGTTCAAACAACTTGTGCCCTTGTAGTATAGCCCGGTCTAGAATTCGGCCCTGTCACGGCTGAGACGCGTGTTCAAATCCCGCCGAGGGCGCTTACTTTTCTGTTTAAATCCCGCTTTACCACATCTATCATTAGACATGAGTAAACAGCAATTCAAAGATAAATCAATCTACGACTATCCTGAAAGAATAACCAGAACTTGGCAGTTGTTTAGGAATGAATTTTCATCTGAAATGTGTAATGTGATCAAAGAATATGAAATTGCCATGTACAAAGATTCTTTGTCTCTTGCTACTCAACATAAACAACTTCAAACCATTTTGAATCTCTGCAGAATGTTAAAGAAAGAATGGGGCAATGTAACTGCTCATGATATTGATGCTTTGATAGTGAACATAACTCAAACTTATTCAAATGAACGAGGTCTTGAAACTCATACATCTCATGATCATAAGAAAATTCTGAAGATCTTTTTTAGATGGTTCAAGCTTGGTTCACGAAGTAAAATCCTAGTAGGTGATCCTGAAGAAACTAGGCTTATTCGTGTCAAGAATGTACCCGACAAAATTGTACGCGAAGATTTGATAAATGATGTTGATTTGCCAAAACTTCTCAAGTCTTGTACTGGAAATGCAAGAGACCGAGCAATTATTGCAGTTCACTATGAAGCTGGCACAAGGGCAGGTGAATTACTAAGTCTGAAACTAAAACATGTCAAATTTGATAATGTTGGTGCTATTATTCACGTGGATGGAAAGACTGGAACTCGTCCAATTCGATTAATTACATCTGTTCCATATCTTTCTCAATGGTACAATGCACATCCATTTAAAGAAGATCAGAATTATCCATTGTGGATTATTCTAAAAGATGGTAAGTTTGGTGAACCGCTAACTTATGCTGCAGCTCGTATCATTTTTCAGAGAAGAGCAAAACAGGCCAAAATAGGTAAACGGGTTTACATGCACATATTTCGTCATGGGGAGGCTACAAGAACTGCAAACTATATGACAGATGCTCAGATGCGTAAACGTCACGGATGGTCTGCGACTAGCACCATGCCTTCAAAATACTCACATCTGGTTAATGCCGATGTTGAGAGAGTTGTATTGGAACAACATGGTATAGTAAAACCAAGGACCAATGAAATTACTGTACCAATCGTTTGTAATATTTGTAAGACTCCAAATGCGTTTGATACTGCGATTTGTGAACAATGCGGCAGACCACTAAGTGAAGAAGAAGCCAATAGAATTGATATGATTGAGACTGAAAAAGCAGTGAAAAAACAAGGGAAATTAAACAGAGAGATGGAAGAGATGAGAATTAACCAGGCCAAGATCATGAAAGCGTTAAAAATTGAACAGTCGATAATTAAGGATTAGAGAAATCTCAGAAAATACTGTGTAGATTTCTCAAATCTGTCGACAGATTTGGCAATTTCCTTCTGGATTTCCTTGTATTGTTTCACGAAGCTCCTTTTGGAACTAGAAAAATCAAAAATCTCCATATTGTGACTTAACCTCTTATGCAGTTCCTCACATCGTTTCTGGTGAAATTCAATTTCCTTCCTAAGGAAACTTGCCATCCAAGGGCCATTTTTTAGCATAATACAGATTTTTGCCCTCCCAAGTAGCAATAATTCTATGTTGGTTGCGTGTTCTTGAATTTTTCTCATGTGTATTGATTTATTGAGATAATCCTTCATTTGCAATTCTTTGAGGTTCTTTTCAAAATTATTAATCTGATTTTCTATGTAGTCCAGTTTTATGGTTTCCTCAACATGCAATGTCAAGAGTTCAATGTCTTTAACTGCTTGAGGCTCAGAAGAACGATAATAGATTACTTCCCTACCTTTACCAGGTTTTGATAAAACTAATTTTTCTTTTTTTAATATTTCTAATGAAGAAATGAATTTCTCATTATTCCATTTCATGTCAACTTCTTTGAGATTCTTTTCTGTATCTACTTTCATTCTAGCACGATTTTTTGGTTCTCTTAGAGCTTCGATAATTGCAAATTCCATTTGCATAGGTCGGATAGCTGACCCATGTGTTAAAAGCGTTATCACAACACCTCAACCATGATCAACGGAATAAATATCAGAGTTTCCTCGGAAACAAAAAAAGATCTAATTGTTATAGGAAAAAAAGACGAGTCATACAATAAGATTATTCAAAGATTGCTTGACTGTTACAGGGAGGGCAATTGATTGCCTGAAATTTCAACAAAAGGGTTTTGCTGCAACCAAAAATTAACTCATAGAGTAACTTTTCACTTTGGACCAGCTGGCTTGTTTCGGGTTAAACTTTGCGATGAGCATTATGGAAATGATCCTTATGATGAGTATGTAATTTCTGATGAAACAATAGGTGATACTTTAACATGAAAATAGATGGGGTTAGATTTTCGGATTCCTGCACCCACATCTATCCTAAAACAAAACTTCAAGGAGTCTTGCAGTTATGATGATCTACACCAATCCAATTAAAAAACAGCACCCTGTAGAAATTAGTTCATGTGCTAATAAGATCTCAATTGAAGGCAGATTGTTCTGTCAAAAATGTATGGCGGATCATAATACAAGTAGAACTTTTAGAACTTGTCAGAGCCTATTCTACCATCTCACAAAAAACCATTCAGACAACGATAAGATGGTCAGTCCAAGCAGAGACGAATGCCTCAGCACATTACAGATAATATCGGACAGCATAATTTTGGGAGTTTTGAGATAATGACAAAAAAACACTGGATTGAAGTTCTAAGAAAGGAGGGATTCAATTGTTTTCCAATCCCGCATAACCAAAAAAAGGCTGATTATCGCTACAAGGCAAGTAGAACCACGCCTGACCAACCAATTTCAGAAGACGAGAATTATGGCTATATTCCAATTGAGGATGCAGGTACGGCAGTACTTGATTTTGATAACAAGGAACAATACAGAACTTTTGCTGAAAACATGATCAACGAAGGTTACATGGTTGTGGAAACTGGGAATGGTTGGCATATTCCAGTGAAGAATCTGTCAGGTTCGCCATCCAAGATTGAGCTGTTTGATTACAAAATACAGGATTCTAAAATAATTGAGATTCAAGACCATAATCATTATTGTGTAGGTCCATACAGTGAAATATTTCATGACAAATTAAACAAACAGATTGTCTATGAGAGTAGGGGAACTGAAAAAATCTGGGATGCAAAAGGTATTGACTTTCATGATTTCGTTGACGGTATTTGTAAGAATTGCAATGTTGAATCAAACAAGAAAAACAGTCGCAGTAGCTACAAGAACATGCGGGACAGATTCCTTGAAGGTAAACCGCCAACAAAAGGACAATCAAATAATTATTTCTTCCAAGCTGCAATGCAATGCAACACTGATGGTCTAACAGAAAACGAAGCTCTGGAAAAAATTAAAGTAGTTTATGACAAATGGGCACTGACGGACACTTTCTCTGATAGACCCTGGTCAAACATAGAGGCCAAGGTAAGAGATGTTTATGAGAATAATAAAAAACTAAAGGAAGGACGACCAAAAAATAGCAGATCCGGAATTAATAGAACAGAAATTGCACAGGAGATGATTGCAGGAAGAACACTGTACTCTGATATTAACACACGTGAAATATTTGAAAACAAAAACGGTTTTCTTGAAAAAATAAACAATACCCTACTGCGTGAAATGATGCAAAGATATCCAGAAATGGAACAAGCTGATTACAATTCTATTTTGTTCAAGCTTGCTGGGTTATCTGAAGAGATGCCCCCAACAAATAAGAATCTGATTGTTTTCAAGAATGGCGTATTTGATAAACGAGAAAGAAAGATCGTAGAAACCGATGAGATTGCAGATATGGGGTTCAAGGATTATGATTACTTGGAGCCTTCAAGTAATAATGAACCAAAGAGATTCATTTCAGTCACCTTTGATAATGTGCCAGAATCTGAATGGCCAAGAATAAATGCAGGACTGGCAGCCACACTATCCAACTATCTGGACCCTAAAATCTCGGTGATATACGGATTGTCAGGCGTGGGAAAGTCCACTCCATTGCTGATACTAGTTGAAATTCTTGGTGAGTATGCAATGGCTGTCGAGCTTGATAAATTACTTGGAGATAGATTTGTTCGAGCTAAGATTAATGGATTAAGATTATTGGTTTTGCAGGATTTACCTCAAGACTGGAAAGATTTCTCTCAGCTTAAGGTGATGACCGGTGAGGCAAAAATAACTGAAAGAGGGTTCATGCAGGACTCTGGCAGTTTTGAAAACAAACTAAAGATTTGGGCAAGTGGTAATTACCTGTCAGAAATTCCACAAAACGAGAAAAACGCAATGTACACAAGACGACTTTCATTGATACACAATACAAAGAAAGAAGCTTATCCTGAAAATTCTACGCTGATTGATGACATAGTCAAAGAAGAAGGTGAGAAGATAATATCATGGATTCTGAATTTGCCTGATGATGAATGTCGATATGAAGACAGCAAAGCTGTTAGGAAAGAATGGGAAACGTTGGCCAGTCCCGAAATTGAATTTATTGAAAACAATTACACCGTTACAAGTGACATTGTTGACTTTCCAATTATTCGCATAGTGCGCAAATTCAATGACAACTCTGAAAGTGTCATTAATGTTGAGAGAATGGCAAAAGCTCTTAAGAAATTAGGTTATGTGAATAAGTTCAACATTATCAAAAATATCCAAGAAATACAAAAAGAAAAACCCACTGATCAGAGTCAGACTACTTTTTCAGGGAGTAATTGATTTTGATTTTTCATTTCTCTACAAAAAACGTACAAACGTACAATGTACAGAGTTGTGATGTTGCGTCTATTAGAAAAAAACGTATACTCCATCATCTCTGTACGTTTGTACGTTATTTCAGGAGAAACACAAAATGAGTTCCAGCTGTAAAGGATTCTGTTCTGAATATACTGAAGATCCCATACAATGAAAAATACTATTCCAATAACCGAGTATTTTGTAGACAGTGCGAGAGATTTATGAAGATTCCAACAGTTCGGTGCCCATGTTGTAAGAGTTCGGTGAGAAACAAACCTAGGAGTAAGAGTTTATCAATAAAGGGTAAAAAATTGTCCACTTTTTAGGTGTAAAAATCTGTATCTGACTAAAGTAGTAATTAAATTTCTCAATTACTCAATAGATAGGAGGTATGAAAAAAGAATTTAGGGATTTTGAAGATGCTAGAAAATTTATTGGTTCTCTTAAATTGAAAAGTACTAAAGAGTGGAAGCAATATTGTAAATCAGGTAACAAACCTGAGGATATACCAAGTAATCCCAATGCTACTTACAAAAATGAATGGAAAGGATATGTTGATTGGTTAGGAAAATCATTTTTGTCATTTAATGATGCTAAAAAATATGTACAAAAATTAAGATTGAAAAGTTATACCGAATGGACAGAATTTAGAAAATCTGGCAACAAACCTGAGGATATACCAAGTGCGCCTGCACAAGTCTATAAGGAGTGGACAAATTGGGGCGATTTTCTTGGGACCGGAAATATCGCTCCACAGAATATGCAATTTCTATCTTATGAAGATGCAAAAAAAATAATTATCAGATATAAAATTCACACTGGGAAAGAATATCGAAATCTTGCAAAGGCAGGAAAATTACCAAAAGGGATTCCTAGGGATCCACGAAAGTCATACAAAAAGGAATTCTCAAGTTGGGGGGAATTTCTTGGGACGGGAAAAATAGCTAATCAAAATAGAGAATTTTTGTCATATAAGGAGGCAAAAAAACAAATTCAAAAGTTAAAGGTCTCAACATTAAGGCAATGGCAAAAAAAGGTTAAGGAAGGAAGTATCCCAAAAAATATTCCAACATTGCCACCTAGAAAATATAAAAAAGAATGGATTTCCTGGGGTGACTTTCTTGGAACTCAAAACAAAGCCCCTCGTGATATTGATTATCTACCATTTGATCAAGCAAAAAAATTGTACCAAAAAATTGCAAAGGAGAATAATATCAAAACACTGATTCAATGGGAAGAGTATCTTAAAACACACAAGTTACCTCAAAATCTTCCCAGACAACCACAGACAGCATATTCTCAAGAAAATATTGTGAGGAAAAATGAAAAAAGAATTTAGAAGTTTCAATGATGCAAGAAAATTTGTAAGAAAATTAAATTTAAAAACTCAACATGAATGGAAAGAACATTATCGCTCTGGTAAATTGCCTGATGATATTCCAAATTCCCCACATCATACATACAAAGAATGGAAAGGTTATGGGGATTGGCTAGGTACTGGAAGAATTGCAAATCAGAAAAAAATCTATCTAGAATTTACTAAGGCAAAACAATTTGTCCATTCATTAAATTTCAAAAACAAGTATCAATGGGACGCCTTTTGTAAATCTAACAAAAAACCTGACAACATCCCTGCTGATCCTAGAAGATACAAATCAGAGTTCAAAAGTTGGGGTGATTGGTTAGGTCATGACTATGTTTCAACAAAATTTCGAAAATATCGTTCTTTTACTACTGCAAGAATGTATGTTCATAAGCAAAAAATTCCAAGCCAAACTTTTTGGCACAAATATGTCAAGTCTGGTAAAAAACCAGTAGACATACCATCCGCTCCTAATTCTTCTTACAAGAAAGAGTGGAAAGGATGGGGTGATTGGTTAGGCACAGGACAAAAATCCTCTAGGGAATTAAGTAATACTTGGCTTACATGGAAAGAAGCAAAAACGCTATACCAAAAAATTGCTAAAGAAAATAACATTACGACCACAAATCAATGGAATGAATATGTAAAGAAACACAAACTCCCAAATGGATTACCGCCATATCCTACTGATATTTACACTAAAGAAAGGATACAAAGTAAGTTGAGAAAGAAATGAAAACACCATGGTGGAAAAATGACTGAAAAAGGACTAGTTGCAGGAGAGGATTATTTCAAGGATAGTTATGATACATTTGGATTTGAAGACACCTCATGGTCTCCAAATAATGTTAAAACACTGCTTCGTTCGTTAATTGAAGGTAAAATCCTTCAAGAAATGGAAAATGCTGCATTATTGTCCTTTCTTTATAGAAATAAAATGCTGAATCTTTCAAACAGGCACAAGGATTTTTTCAGAAACCTCATCCCTGCCAGTAAAACAAAGGGAGGTTTTGAAGCAATCAAAGATTATGCATACTCTGAATCCGAAGACCCTCCTTCTTTGGAACATTATAAACAAGTACTAAACACCAATACCGAAGAAGATGAAATCAAAACAATCAATGATGATGAAATTGCCGAAGAACGATTCGATCCACTACACAATCCAAAATTAGAAAGCATTGAAGATGTGATAAGACAAACTGAATCTATCGACTCACTCATTGATCAGATGAACAAAGTAACCTCGATTTCTGTAGATAAAGAAGCAATGGATTTCTATCTAAGTTATGCAATAAACAAGTATTGGAGAAAAGTCTTTGAAGATGAAGAAGCAACTGTTGAATTTCTTAAAAAACAAAAACTATCAGGTAACCAATTTCGAGATACAGTTCTACAAACATTTCTTGAACAATATGATCATAGTAAAAATCTAAAAATCCCACCCATATCTAGAAAAAATATTATGCTGTCTCCAATGCAGCGGTATGTTGCATTAATGGTGTTACAAAGAAAGTATTTTGGGAATTTTTCTGGAACAGGGGCAGGAAAAACTCTTGCTGCCATAATATCTAGCCGAGTTATAAATAGTAAAAACACACTAGTAATCTGTCCTAATGATGTTGTAGATTATTGGGAAGATGAAATTAAAACAATATACCCGGATTCAGTTGTAACTACAAAAGATGATGTCTTTGATTCAAAATATGACTCTAAACAATCTCAATACATGGTTTTGAATTGGGATAAATTTAATCAAAAATCTTTGATTCCCAAGTTAGTTCAATTGGGAACTCAAAAAATAGATTTTGTCATTTTAGATGAAATTCACTTTACCAAAAATGCAGATAGTGATAGACGAGATAACTTAACCGGATTACTTACAGCAGCCAAAAGAAAAAATCTAGACCTCAAATTACTTGGGATGACAGCAACTCCAATAGTGAACAAACTTCAAGAAGGAAAATCTCTTTTGGAATTAATTACAGGAATAGAATTTAATGAATTAAACACACAGCCATACGTAGGAAACGCTGTTGCACTTTATGAAAAATTTACAATTCTATCCATTAGACAACTCCCAAGTTATGAAAAGGCGCGATATGAATTTGCAGAAGTTGAGGCACCTTTGCCTGATCGAGAAACAATTGCACGCCTAAAAGGCACTCCTTTAGCTATTGAACAATTACTAACTGAGGCAAGAATTCCTGAGATTTTGAAAAGGATTGAAGGTCAAACAATAATCTATTCAGAGTATGTTGGCAGTGTACTTCCAGGCAAACCTACAATTTTGAATATTTTGAGTAATGCTGTAACAAATGCAGGATTTTCATGTGGTTTCTATACGGGAGATAATCGTGGAGGTCTTGAGTTATTCAAGAATGGTGAGATTCAGGTATTGATTGCATCTAGACCTATTGCAGTTGGAGTAGATGGATTGCAAAAAGTTTGTAATAATTTAATTTTTAATACGTTACCTTGGACAAATGCTCAATATAGACAAATTATTGGAAGACTAGTAAGACAAGGACAAACAAAAAGTAAAGTACACATTCATCACATCAAAGCAAGTTTTCCTGGAGTTCTTTATGATGAAATTAAAAAACTGGCAAGAATAAATTGGAAACGTGCATTATCTGATTGTGCAGTTGATGGTTATCTTCCAGAAGGTGTACTTGTAACTCCTGAACAAGCAACAAAAGAAGCAGTCAACTGGCTTGAAAGATTAGAACGTGGAGAAATATCTGTTGTAAGTAGAAGAGCACTTGAAGTTGAACTGACTCCAGTTGAAATTAAAACTAGAGTTAGAAAATATGGTGAATTCTCCAAACTTAATCAAAAACTCAACACTGAAAATTCTTCAACAACTCATAAGCGATTTACAAAAGATCCAGAAGAATTCCTAGAATATCACAGACAGTATGCAGAACAAAGAAAGACATGGGAGGTCATTCCTTATGAATATTGGATTAAACGATTACGTAGTTTATCTGAAAATAATAGTATTGGAGATTTTGGTTGTGGGGAGGCAAAAATTGGTCAGGATCCTAAACTGTCAGGACGTGTGAAGAGTTTTGATCATGTTTCAGTAGGTGATTTTACCAAGGTAATACCTTGTGATATTTCTAATGTCTCTGAATACATTAAGACAGGTTCATTGAATGTTGTGGTATTTTCATTATCTTTAATGGCTAAAAATTGGCGTGATTATCTCAAGGAAGCACATAGGTGTTTATCGGAATATGGACTCATCTTTATTTCTGAGACTACAAATCAGGTTAGTGAACGACTTTCTGATTTAAGAGATGAGTTGGAAAAACTTGGGTTCAAAATACAAAAAGATGATGAAAAATCATTGTTTACTTTTATCGAAGCAATCAAACTTGGTAGAGATTAAGATGATTTAATCCCTTCATCTATTTTATCAATTGGAATAATGTTGATTCACGTTTGCCCATAAATCAGATCAATCGGGTGTAATTATTATTTCCACTCTTCAATCTCTTCTTCATCTTCAGGCATCACTTTACCAAAGATTGAATCTCGTTCTGTAGTGTACTGGTTGAGGTATTCCTGTTTGACATCAACATCAGTCCTTTGCAGATCTGCTACTGTCTCTTCCTTTGTGTAGATTACACCCACTGCATCTAGAAACTGGCCTTTTATTCAATAGAATGACTCCTCTAAACTGTGACCTTTGAAGAAATCTCACATGAGTTCATGCGGGGAAACCAACAACAACTATGCCAAACTATGCCAATTTCTAAGAAAGACGGCCCATACTCCAAACAAGAACTAGAAAAAAGACGAAACGAAGTTTACAGACTACACTTTGAGTACGGATACTTTGCAAGAAAAATAGCTGAACTAATGAACATAAATCGTAACACGATTAATGGAGACATCAAACATTGGTATTCAAAGATAAGCAACAAAGCCAATACCCTAGATCCCGAATCTATGATCACACTGACAATAGAAAGATTAGATTTACAGCGAACCAGACTAAGAGAATATTTGGACAAGATAACAGAGATTCAAGAAAAAATCCCCCTGGAGAGAATGATATGTGATATTGATTGCAAAATGGCTAACATTCGTCAAAAAGTCATAGACTCTTCATCTGGAAGATTTGAGTATGGAATTAGTTTTCTAAACGAGTATCTGAAATCTAAAAATGATAATAATCGATTTCTTACTTTTTATGACAAAATAAAAATCTCTATTCCTGCAAAGAAGAAAGTTGATAAGATAATCAAAGAAGACGAAAAGAATCTCTGGAGCAGACAAAATTGAAACTAGAACCTATAATCTTTGAGAAGACTATTCCTAAAAAGATCATAAACGATGAAAAAATAGAGGAGATCATATCCATGCTAATTTCTGATGGATTTCAAATATTGGAAAGTGACGAAATACTCTTTCAAATTATAAAATACACAAAATGTGTCAAGTCAGAAGCCAGTGATATCTTTGGACGAATGAAGGAACTAGGATTGGGAATTTGTTTTAGTGTAGATTTTGGCTATTCAATCAGGAGGTTTGCCAATATGCGAGGATACATTTCAGACTCTGAGCTGGAAAAACTCAACAAGAAAACACTAGAAAAAATCAGAGAAGCAAATACAGAGGCTGCAAAATTCATGGAAAAACATGGAGTTGACAAGACTGGGTGGTCTGATGAGGCTGCAGATGAATACGAGTATGGATTAGATGATACCTGATCATACTTCTTAACATGCCTAAATTGGGCACAAAATTGAACTGATTTGGATTCGATTTTTTTTAAGATATGGAAGGCTATTCCAACCCCTGTTTATGCCTAATTTGAGGGTGTTAAACTAATTTAACAAATCCCGCCGAGGGCACCATTATTTCTTAATTTGGAAATAATTTGCTCAGATCAATTAGAATTTTCATGATTATTATTGAAAAATAAGTAACAATATAATCGTCTACAAGAATATTAAAATTCAGGCAAT
>JAOTUX010000261.1 GCA_029863665.1 Candidatus Nitrosopumilus sp. | reverse complement strand
CTGAGGCAAAATCAAGCCTTGTGGATTCTTCAGGCATAATTGAGCCGAAAATTGCATTTGATTTAGCAGATAGAGTAGCTAAGATGCATGAAATTGATATTGCTGAACCCCTTAGAGAATTATTAAAAATAAACGGAAAGGAGCTATCTGCATTAATTCTTTCAAAGGAAATTGCTCTAGGGAAATACTCACTACCAAATTCATCCTTGGAAGATAAACTGGATCTTGCAGTTCGTGTTGGATTGGCAATTGTTACAGAAGGAGTTACAATTGCACCTTTACAAGGTATTAGCGAAGTAAAGATAAAGAAAAACAAAGATGGTACTGAATACCTTTCAGTTTCAATTGCAGGACCAATGCGTTCAGCAGGCGGAACAGAATCTGCTGTAACAATGCTAATTGCAGATCATGTTAGAAAGACAGCTGGCTTATCTAAATTCCAGGCTAATTCCTTTGATGATGAAACAGGCAGATTTGTTGAAGAATTACGAATTTATGAAAGAGAAGCAAGTAGTTTCCAGTTTCATATCTTAGATGAGGACATTGAACATGTAATTTCCAATCTTCCAGTGGAATTGGATGGTGTAGACACAGATCCATTCGAAGTTGTAAATCACAAATCTATGATTCGTATTAAAACTGATAGAGTTAGAGGAGGTGCTCTACGTGTATTAAATGACGGATTGATTGGAAGATCCAAAAAACTTCTCAAAAGAATTGAATTGTACAATCTAGATGGTTGGGAATGGTTGAATGATCTAAAAGGCGCAGTTCAAACAGGTGATAATCAAGAGGATGCAGCTGCTAAAAGAATGCGTGAGGTAATTACAGGCAGATCAGTACTATCTATGCCTAACAAACTAGGTGGATTTCGTTTAAGATATGGAAGAGCATGTAATACGGGATTTACAGCAGTTGGAATTCATCCAGTAGTAGCTGAAATTCTTGATCATACAATAGCAGTAGGAACTCAAGTTAAAATTGATATTCCGGGAAAAGGTGCAACTGTTGCTTTTGTTGACTCAATTGACACTCCAACCATTCGTCTGAAAAACGGTAATGTTGTAAAAATCAGAGATATCAAACATGGATTAGAAATAAAAAATGAAATTGAAAAAATACTCCATCTAGGCGATATTCTAATCTCATTTGGAGATTTTCTTGAAAACAACGCTCAACTTGTCCCTTCAGGATATGTAGAGGAATTCTGGATAGAGGAACTAAAACAAAAAATCCAAAAATATGATCCTAATGACAAGCATCTAAATCAATTTTTGAGTAAAATACCTACACTGGACGAAGCACTGAAAATTTCCCTTGAATTCCAAATCCCACTTTATCCAAAATACCTGTATTATTGGGACAAAATCTCATCAGATGAACTTATTCAACTTTTAAAACCAAAAGAAATCAACAACAAATCAATCAAATATTCAATACAAATTAAAAAAATTCTTGAAAAGCTGGGTACTCCTCATAAAGTCGAAAATGAAACTATAATTTTAGAAAATCAAGAGGCAAAAATTTTCTATAATCTGTTATTTAGGAAAAAACCAATAATTAGTGATTTATCAGTTCCAAAACTATTAACAAAATCATCAGGAATTCAAATTAATAACAAATTCTCAACTTCTATAGGAGTTCGAATAGGAAGACCTGAAAAAGCAGCTCCTAGACAAATGAAACCTCCAACACATGTATTATTCCCAATAAGTGACAAAGGGGGACCTACTAGAGATCTTCTCAAAGCATCTAGAAATGAACATTTCTTTACTAACATATTCAACAGGTATTGTAATCAATGTGATGAACCATCTATTGGCATAAAGTGTTCTAAATGTGGCACAAAGACGACAATTACCTATCGATGCTCTAGTTGTAGAGATATCCTCAATGAACCATATTGTGAAAAATGTAAACGCAAAGCACCAGCTCATTCACATAAAGAATTTCCACTTAAAGCAAAATTACTTTCAGCTCAAGAAAAGATGGGATTTCGTGCCCAAGAACCATTCAAGGGTGTAAAAGAGCTAATTAATCAAGATAAAATTGCTGAACCTCTTGAAAAGGGACTTGTACGTCAAAACCTTGGACTTACAGTCTTTAAAGATGGAACTGTTAGATTCGATGCAACAAATTCTCCATTGACTCAATTCAAACCATTATGGATTGGAACCTCAATAGGGAAACTAAAGGATCTTGGCTATTCACATGATATTGATGGAAAACCACTTGAAAATTCAGATCAAATTGTTGAACTGCGTATGCAAGATGTGATAATTCCTTACGAAAATGGAAAATATCTAGTTTCTACTTGCAAATACATTGATACTCTATTGGAAAAATTCTATGGAAAATCTCCATTTTACAATGTAAAGAATTCTGAAGATCTTGTTGGTCATCTAATAATTGGTTTAGCTCCACACACCTCTGTTGGAATCGTAGGACGAATTATTGGATATACAGAAACCCATGTTTGTTTTGGAACTCCCAATTGGCATTCTGCAAAAAGAAGAGATGCTGAT
>JAOTUX010000260.1 GCA_029863665.1 Candidatus Nitrosopumilus sp. | reverse complement strand
GTACGCATATCAGTCATTACAGGTTCATTCAAATATATCCTGCCTCCTTTGCAATTTTTTTGATTTGCTCTTGTTTTTCTCCTACAATATGTAAGCCAATCCATTTATTCACCAAATCAGGTCCACCCAATTCTTGAGCTTTATCAAGTAAGAGGTGTCTTCTAGATTTTAGAGATTCATTTCTAAAAGACCTAATCGCCGCAAACATATTTTCTTGTCCAACAATAGCGCCGCCACCAACAAAAACTCTAGCCCCATCTGCAAATATAGAGCCAATATTTTCCAAGTTAACTCCTCCATCAGCCTCAATATAACCCGAAAAATTATGCTCTTTGAGAATAGGATTCAATCTAGCCATCTTGGCATGTGTTTCTTCAATGTATTTTTGACCAGATTTTCCAGGTACTACAGACATTACAATAAGTTGATCAAGTGATGTCAAAAATTTGTAAGACCATTCAGGTAATTCAGTATCAGGATTGATTGCAAAACCTACGCCAATTTGATTTTGTTTGAGTATATCATGAATTTCTCCAAAATCAGATTCATTAGTTACTTCAGCATGAACCGTGATAATATCACTGCCGGCATCAATGTAATCTCTTACATGTTTTACAGGTTCATTTATCATTAGATGAGTATCAAATGGAATTACTGTGAGAGATCTCAATTCTTTAATTTTAGTGTGATCAAAAGTTTTGTTTGAAACAAATTGGCCATCCATAACATCAAGATGAATATAATCAGATCGGGCAGAAACACATCTTTTAATTTCATTTTGCAGATTTGTCATATCTCCGGCAATAATAGAGGGAGCAATCATGAATTGTGAGTTTAATTCAGCATTAATTATAGGAACTACATCAGTGTCAGGAGCTAATCCATGCCATTTTGGATTATCCTCCATATGCTCCACAGATTTACCTTTAACTGTTCTAGATATTATCATGGTAGGTACTCCTTTAGTGGCATGTGCTTTTCTAATAGCAGCATCGATTTGTTCAATTTTATGTCCATTTATTTCAATTACATTCCATCCAAAGGATCTCCATTTATCACCAGTTTTCCAACGTGATGCATCTTTCCACATTTCAGAAAAGTCATCACCGTCTAGTTGTTTATCCAATGGCATTATTCGTTCAGTATAGGAATCTTGTTGAATGAAATTTCTATCCAGAAAAGCAATAAGATTATCAATTTTATACTTTGCAGCAGTCATTGCAGCTTCCCAAATTTGACCTTCATCAGATTCTCCATCTCCAATTACCGTATAGACACGATAATCCTTTGAATCAATTTTTCCAGCAAGCGCAATTCCTACTGAATAAGAGAGTCCAGTTCCCAAAGAACCTCCACAAAATTCAACTCCAGGGCATTTTAGATCTGGGTGTCCCTGTAATTTACTGCCAAATTTTCGTAAAGTTTCAAGTTCAGATACTGGAAAATAGCCCACAGTAGCCATATTTGAAAATAAACCAGGTGCAGCATGTCCTTTAGATAACACTAAACGATCTCGATCTTCCCACTTAGGATTAGTAGGATCAAATCGCAGATATTTATTAAATAAACAACCCAAGATTTCAGCCATAGAAAAAGACCCTCCAGGATGACCAGAGCCAGCATTACTAGTTGCTTTAATCACTAATTTACGAGATTTTAGAATATTTTTCTTAATTTGATAATAATTAAGACCCATACTGATTGTTGTCTTCACATATTTTATAATAACCTACGTCTAGAAAATTTTAATTTGATCGCCATCAAACAACAACATGGAACTTAATGAAAATATTCCAATAATGGTTTATGATAATCAATGTTATTTGTGTGTAAAATTTGCAAAATTTGTAAATTTTATGGTTAGAGGAAGAGTAGTAATGGTAGGACATTATTCAGATTTTGGAGTTAAAATAAGAAACGAAATTCTAGATGAAACTGCCTTAGAGATGTTTTGGTTTATTGATAAAAAAAGAGCATATGGTGGAAGAGCAGCATTGTTTCCTTTAGTCAAAACAATATTTTCTAGAAAAAGAAAAAAATCATCATTTATCAAAATTAATGATGACTGCAAACAACATTGTAAGACAGTAAAAGCAGTTTTTATAAGATCATCTAGTCTTCTGACAAATAGCAAGAAAATAGATCTTTAGTAAATCTAAATAAGACTTAAAAATTTAGTTGTACATAATGAATGTTAAAGTTGAAAATATAGTAAAAAAAGAGACACATCTTCTTTGTGGATTTGTATTAGAGAATTCAAACAAAGTTTCAGGGTTAGGGAAATTAGACACTAAAACAACATCAATCATTAATCAATCTCTAAGAGATATGAAAGGTAAATTAGGTAAATTAAGCATAATTCCACTTTCAGGAGGAAAACCAGCCCAAAGAATTCTACTTGCAGGGTTAGGTGGAAAAGAAAACATGACAAAAGATACAATCAGGGTGGTCACAGGAAAAATTGTACAAAAAGCACAAGAGTATAATCTTAAAAAAATTTCAATAATTGTACCTCCAAGTTTTATTTCTGAT
>JAOTUX010000018.1 GCA_029863665.1 Candidatus Nitrosopumilus sp. | reverse complement strand
TTGAAAATGGATTGTATGATTACAATAAAGAATATTATGATAAGGAATTTGATGAAAATTTTAGGAAGACAATACACTCAATAAATGTCAGCTTTAAAGATATAGAAGAAAATACAAAATTAAATTTGTCAACTGAGGAACAAATGGAAATTTTCAAAATAATTACTTTTGTAAATTTTATCAACATGAATCTTGAAACAGTTAAAAAATATCTGAAAATGATGATCAAAAAGGGTAATGATGGAATAAAGTTCGATGAAAACACAACCCTTGGACAAATGATTAAAAGAATTTGTGATAAAATTGGATATTCTGGAAAAACTAAAGAAAGCATTTTTGATTTATTTTGTGTGGATTTTAGAAATGCTATTGCACATCAACATTACCTAGTATTTAAAAATGGAATTACAATTTACCCTAAAGAAAGTTCTAAAAGAAAAGATTTTGATCAAAAGAGTCTTGGAGATTTGGGAATGCACGTAACTGGATTATATAATGCAATAAATAAATTTGGAAATAATAGAGGGAATGAGAAAGTAGTGGAATTAAAAAAACTCCGAAAAAAATTTGTTAAAGAAAATAATTCTATAGAACTACTAAAATTAGATAAAGCTATTAAACATTTTCAAAAACTATATCCTCAATTAGATTGGTAAAACATTTTTTCCTAAACAAAAACCTATTAAATTTTGAATAATTAATTTTATAATTGTAATCTCTTTAACAGTTTTTAGATGGTCCTCGGTTTTTTTGCCAGGTCTAAACTCAAATTTTCTTTCCTTCTGAAAATTTCTCTCGAGCATCTCCAAAAATCTCTTTAACAGATCATACTCTAAAACCACATTTCCTTCCCTAGTATGAGCAAACTCCTTTAGTTTGATTCTATATCTTGAATCTTTGTGAATGGCAATCTGGAAAACTGTGTAATCTACAAGCCATCTAAATGGTTCAATCAAGTCATACACTAAAGGTTGAAAACCAGAATGAGTACGATGCATGAAACCAAAGTAAGGATCAAGACCAAACCCACAAACAAACTTTGAGATTTCACCTGCCAAAACAGAATAGCCGTAGTTAAGCAGTGCATTGATGACATCTGTTGCATCGTTCTTCGAATTTCTAATAAACGACTGATTCCTTGATGTAAACCCATACTTTTCTGGTATGAATTTGGAAAATTCAGAGAAATAGATCTTGCTTGCAAGATGTTCTTTATCAGGTAGGTTTTCAACAGAACTTCCAATTGTTTTCAGTAGTTTTAGTTGAGATTCTTTCTTGGCTGAAATTAGTTGTTTTTCAAGATACTGTCTTCTTTTTTCATCTCGAAATGTATCGTATTGAGCAATTCGATATTTTGTAGCAGTAAGTGAATTCATCATTCCATTACAGAATGTAACCGGATTCCCTTTATTATCCAGTAAAATGACATTTCGGTTATTCTGAGACAGTATTGATAATGCTTCAGTTGAAACGTATCCCTTCCCTGAGAGAATGATTTTTTCATAGGGCATGTTTTTGACAAACCATTCTTCCTTTTCTGATTCCGAGAATGGGTCATGACAGTCTTTGAGAATTATCTTTGAATTTTTGACAGAGATAAAATGGCCGTAGCCTTTGAGGAATTTAACATTGTAGTGATTTGATTTTCCTTTAAGCGTCATAACGTGCATTATAACAAATTACTATTTACCAAAATTCCGACTCTACATATTCTGCATTATAATCTGGATTAAGGTAACTTTTAGTGCCTAGAAAGGGGGGATACTATTTTTATCGACAGTCTGTAAAAAGAGAACCCCCCCTTCGCATGCCTGAGTTTTGCGCCATAACTTAAAGAATAACGGGAGTTTGTTTGTTCAAGAAAATCAACATTGTTCTTATCTAAAAGAAATGCATTATTTTTTGCGATAATGAGTCAAGTTGACATTACGCCACAATTCCTAGGAGAACTTGGAGAGAGCTGTTACAAACAATACAGCACCCTGCACGGTTGGGCATGGACTTCTACTGAAAAAATTTACAGGAATCCTTCCCATAATAACAGAATAGAGTTTACCTTTGGATTTGAAAGAATATTGGTAACAATTCCTTTTGAAATTCAAGAAGAAATCCATTATATTTCACGACCCTCCAATAGAGATGAGGCTAGCCCATCATTTGTGTATGATTTTCTTGCTTGCAAAGCTTACCCAAGTGAAGATCCAAGAAAATTAGATGGACTTACACCTAATGATTTTCGATGGGTGGAGGTAAAAACTGGAAACAGTGTTCTTTCTAATAATCAGATTAACAAATTAAATGATATTACTATTCCTTTGGCCATATTTCGAATACCTAACATTTTAGATTCTCCCGAAGAATGGCAAGTTTACTGGAAATCTGGTAAGGCCAAATATTGGTTAAATGAGTTTAAGAATAATAGCGATTGAACTTATTTCCAAAAAATTACTAAATTAAAAAACTAATTTCTTCCTCTAAACTTTACCAGATATACTCCTGCGCCGACAATACCTACAACTGCTGGTACCATCCATATCATACTTGACAGTCCTGCAACAACAAGTGATGAAGAATCAACTGTGAGGAGTTCTCCTGCAACTGGTTCTTGTGATTCATTTATCCAAATTTCTTGAATCACCTCTACATTTCCTCCAAACAATCCACCCAATTGAAATGTAACAATACAATGTTCTTCTGATGTATCGCCTAGATTCGTTATTACTTCATCAAAACCTACAAAGTTTCCAGATAAATCACCATCTGGAAATGTGACCTCATTTAATTGACAACCAATTACCCAATCAATTTCATCAAGCTCACCATCACAGGTTATTGACTTTGGAATGATGTCGGATTCTTCATTTGCGTCAAGTTGTAAAGAAACGGACTGATTTTGAGTTATATCACATGAGGTTATTGGATCGGCTCCTGCAAAAGCAGGACTAGTCATTCCAGTAACTAGTACTAGAGATAAAGTTACTGCTAAAAGTTTCTGAGTATTATTAAGAATCACTAGTATTTTGATAATTTGTTAGTTTAATACCATTCTGTGGATAAAATCTAGATTACATGTTCTAATTTTTTCTAAACTTTACCAGATAAATTCTAGCGCCTGAATTATCTTTTATAAAAATAATTTTAAAATTAAAAATTTTAAAAAATAAACTCAGAATAGAGAATTAAGAATTCCATATAAATACAGTAAAACTAATCATCTGATAATGAAATATTTCCTAATTTTCAGCATTTTGGTAGCAATAATTATCCTATTCGCAAATAATGATCCTGTTTTTGCTACACATATGGGATTGCCTCATGATGAACAAATGGGAAAACAAGGAATAATGGGTCAACAAATGATGGGAAATATGACAGGAAATCATCACATGTCTTTTAATGGAATGTGTGCACCTGGTTTTGCTTCATTAGATGGAATGTGTGTTTTAGATGACAGATGTGGACCCGGTGTTTATCCCGGCAAAATTTGTATCATGGATGGTATGATGAAACAGTATCTAAGACCACATCAACAAAAATATGCCGGGATTTCTGTTGACAATATTGTTTGTGCAGAAGGAAAAAATTTGATGTTCAAATATCACAATGCGTCTCCTGCTTGTGTTAATTCTCAATCAGTTGAAAAACTAAAAAATAGAGGATGGCAGATCGAAAAACCTGCAATAGCTTGTACAATGGAATATAATCCCATGTGTGGAATAGATGGAATAACATATGGAAATCCATGCATGCTTTATGCACAGCATATGGCTCTAAACCATCAAGGCGAGTGTGTAGTACCTTAAATTTGAATTACCCTAAGAACGATTATTATAATTTTCAAAAAAATAATTTCAAAAATAATTAAACAGGTCCTAATAACTTGGATCAGCTGTTGTTCCCACTTCTAAAATATCATCACAGGTATAACCATTTTTACTATGGTGTTTTTCAACTGATTCTTTATTTGGAGCTTCAAGTAAGCAATAGCACTTGTCCTCATCTTCGTTGTACATTATGTTAAGGTGAGTAACCCCAAATTCATCTTTGGGGGATTTTTGTAGTTCTTTTAAGACTTTTGGATCAACTCCTTTCAAAGAATGACTGTCTAAGAATTTTGGCATTTCTGTACTAATTCAAAATATAACTGTAATTTATTCAATTCTATTCATTCCAAAAAATAATTTCAAAACTTTTTCAATGTTGCCTTGCAAGTTAGGCTGTGTTTGTACAATTCCTCAGGGGATTCAAAAGTTGCAGGACAAAACAAACAGTGAGATACCATATGGAATATTTGATGGTCTGAATATAATTAAGAGGTTATTGTGAAAAATAAAATTTTTTTCTCCCAAAAAATAATTTTAAAATTCTTATTTCTATGGATGATATTCTTCGGTTTACTAAAATACAATCTAAAAGATAAAAGAGTATGGTAATTGAGGAACAGGTTGGCCTCCCAGCAAAGGAACTAATGAATCCAAATGTAGTATCCGTAGGACCTGATGCAACATTAAAAGAAGTTTCTGAATTGATGGCAAGGCAGAAGATTGGTTCTGTTGTTGTAACGGATAACGATAATGCTATCGGGATTGTAACTGAAAGGGATTTTGCTACCAAAATAATGATAAAATCGTATTTGCCAAACACTAAAGTTTCCGATATAATGTCATCACCAGTAATTCATGTTTCTCCCAATCAGTCTGTGGCTGAAATCATTGAAATTATGGCCAATAATGAAATACGCAAGGTTCCAGTTATTGATAATGGAAAGGTGGTAGGAATAGTTAGCGGGACAGAATTTCTACGTCTTTTTATACAAGCATCTGATGACGATATGAAAAAAGTGTATCAACAATATGTGAAAAGAATATTTTCTAAATGGTATGAGGATTAATTTTCATCGTTTCAGAAATAATTTCAAACCAAAAATTCTGCAACATCATTATGTAAAATTAAAAGAAGATTATATGCAAATTAGAATTTGGATAATTTCCATAATGATACTTTATACAATGTCTTTTGATCAGATTTACGCACAAGATCAAGATATAGATGAATTTTTGGAGTGGCCTTCTACTTCTAATTATAATTTCATATTAATTTCCCTAGTAATTATGATCGTAATTTCAGTAATTGCAAATTATCTTTGGAGTAATAGGAAGGGACGAAAATTCACTGCGGAATGATTTTAATTTCAAAAGTGAAGGAGAAAATTAATTTCTTGGCCTAAACTTTATCAGATATACTTCAGCACCGGCAACTCCAAAAAACAATTTCAAATTAAAAGAAAAAATTTAAACAAACTTCTTATACAATACATCAACTATGGAGTGTATCTTTTCGATTTCATGATCGCCCCAGGAATCGGATTTAATGTGGATGTCATTCTCCTCCAGATTCTTTACTATTCTAGGGTACATCATGCCTATAAAGAAGGATTTTTGGTCTAAATTCATCTGCTTTGCACGGTGTTGGAAATAACTAATCCACTCTCGCTCTATATCTTGAAAGGTTTCTAAAATAATGGATTGAATTTTTTCTTCCGTTTCTTTATTCAATGTACGATTAATTTCCTTGGGGAAAATTAAGTTTTAGGAGGTGACCAATCAAGGGAATGGTACCTTGTAACCTCTTGTTTTAAAAAAAATAATTTCAAATTTAACAATTGACTGGAAAAATCACATTATTTTTCAGATCCACGCATTGTAGCTTGGTTTCCTGCAGAATGATGTATTCCAATAACTGCACCCGGATGAGATGTGATTACCATCAAAGTTTCACATGAAAGACAGAGAACTGATGGAACATAGTCAGCATTTTTTTCAGACGGTCCAGTGGTAGCTAAAACTGCATCTTCTTTGAGGTCTATTTTCCCGCAATGCACACAAGTAGAAGGTCTTTGTGATACATGGGTTATTTTATTGACGAAATAATGAGCCATGATAGAAACTCTTCTTAGTAATAATTCTTAAATTAACTGTTTTTGGGTATTTCAAAATTAAAAAATTATTCTTTATTTACTCTAAAATTTACTAGATATACTCCAACCCCGACAACAGCTTCAGTTAGAATCATCTTGGTGGTGGAGGTGTTACTTCACAAATTTCTATTTCTGGATCTACTTGAGTAATACACTCTTGATAAACAGCACCTGCATCAAGTACACATTGACTATCTCCTGCTGGACAGGCAAGGACTGTTTCATACAATTTGTCTAAACAATCTTGACAAATAACAGGATCTGTGTTTGGATTCTTTTCACAAGCCTTTGCGTTTGGATTGGCATTTTTACACCCATTATTCCCATTATTGTTATCTTTTTTGGCCATTGCTGGTGATACCACACCAATTACCATAACTACAGCAATTAATGCAATCACAGAAATTGTTAGAGTTCTTTTCATTAGAGTATAATATTTTCAGCTCTAGTTAAAGATGATCTTGAAATTTCCAAATGTTACAAAATAGATTGAAAAGAATCTGGGACTCAAACTAATGAAAAATTATTCTCAAACTCTAAACTTTACAAGATAAATTCCAGCATTGTCAAGACCTCACAAAAATTAATTTCTAAATTTAATAAATAAAAAAGAAAAAGAAATTGTGATTTTTGAAGTCTATTCTATTACGTCACATTCTTGAATATCGTATGTGTTGTACATTGCCCAATTGCCTTTTTGTACAAATCTTTCTCCTTGTTTCCAAGCAGTTTCTTCGGCAATTATCTCTCCGTCTAAATCAGTTTGAACTACTACAGTATGAACTGCAAATGTAATTGTGTCACCTGATTCTAAACCAAGGTCTGCAAGTAAGAATTCGTATGTATCTTCAGTCACCAATGGATCATATTCCCTTTGATAGTCAAAGTTACCTACTTTTGGATTTCCTTTCTTTGTTAATGGAAAGTCATCCAACGTTTCTCCGATTTGTATGTGTGATTCACTTAGTTGCCAATCATCTTGTGTGTGGATTGTTATCAAGAGTATAGTTCCATCATTTACTACAGTTACATCGCCTGAATCAATATGTTGACCTGCTATCAAATCCATTGTATCATCTTCACAGATTTCTAATGGTGGAACGGTATCAAATGTGATATTATCAATTCCAGTTCCTCTATCAATATTGCTAAAGGTTATGCTTGCAGAAACGAATGATGCGCCTGGTGCAACACTAAGATTTGCAACTTGACCATCAAACCAATTTGCTGCATCTACTGTGTATGTTCCTGTTCCAACAATACTTGTTTGAGCAAGATCGTCATAGACAGTTAATGTTGCAACATCTCCATCACAAGGGGCGTTGCCTTTACAGTCAACTGGAAACTCTATATCAAAATTTCCATCATCTGAATAGTCATAGAGATCTAGACTTAAGGTTGTTACAGGGTTTGCAAAACTGAGGTAATAGTTAAACCCAGCATTAAATCCTTGTACATCATCAGAGTAGAAACACTTGCCACCTTCTACATATACTGTTCCATCAGCGTTATGTGGAGTATCAACAGGTGTAGATAGAAATGCTTCTTGAAAACCACCCACAGTAACTGCAAAACCATCAGTAGCACCTACAAGTGTTGTTCCCACCTTAAGGGTGACTGAGTTATCAGCTGTAACAATTGGAGCACCAATGACAGCTGAACAAAGTCCCTCAAAGTCAATAGTGGAGGGTACAGCATGAGCACTTTGAATCGTAAAACCCATCATTCCAGTTAGAAGAATTGTTGCAATAAGCATTGAAGTTGTTTTTGTTTGTTTTTTGTTCGTCATTAAATTTACAGACAAAAATATAGTAATATAACAATTGCTAAATGCCATTTTTGAAAATTGTATATACAATAAAATTGAGTGTCTTTTGTTTTGTTAAATTTATTTTCGTAATATAAAATTATTACAATTCATGCATAACAATCAATTTTAGCAAAGATTCCGTCTTTCTTTTCCTGGAGAACATTTAGGTTCACTAGTTTCACCACCAGAACTTCCGGATACTGCATCATCTATAAATCCTAATAGTGTGGCAAGATAGTCATTCCAAGTTACAATCCATTTTTTCTCAGGAGCTTGTTCTATGCTCTTTTTTCTTTTATCCAAGAATGAAAAAATATCCTCACGTGTTACAGCTTCAAATTTTTTATCTCCAATTTCTCGGTTGAAAACTCAACCACAATCTGTACAAACTCTAAGATTAGCTTTTACCATGGAATAGTAAGTATCTTATGTCTATTGAGTATTATGGATTCTAAGCAATTTATTTTCTTTGTATCACTCTTAGAATACCAAGTCCCATGATGATGTATCCTATCACTATCACCCCGATAAATGCAGTTGGAGCTGCTTGAAGTCCACCTTCTGCTATTGCAGAAGCAACAAGTACTGATGTTCCCATTATGGCTCCACCTGTAATAAGAAGAGAAGTTAGTGTTGGTGAACGTTCCTTAAATCCAACGGTAAAGGCTACAAAGAATAAAATCATTGATGATGTTCCAAATGTTCTGCCTCGTTCTTCTGCAGTCATTGGTAGAAAACCTTCATCACCCTGACCTACCATAGCATCAGCAACATAAATTAGTAATATGACTATAGCTGCGATGACTATTATTTCAGATCCAGTTTTCTTGATTTTCAATTTAATATAAGAAGGATTTTTCAACGATGCATAAATCTTGCTATGTCTTTATGTCTTCCAGGGACAACTGAAAAGTTAATTCTTTCTCAAAAAATAATTTCAAAGGTTCAATTCTAATTGGATTCACCCACCAGATTGGGGGAAATGAGACACAGATAGGAGTGAAAATTAGTTTTGAAGTGTTAACGAGATTATCGACTATCAGTAAAAATAGTATCCTCCCGTTACAGGCGTCAAAAGTCCTACGTATTGAGATTATAATGTGCGGTTTGTTTGTTGGAAATTTGATAAGGATTTTTGTTTGATTATGGATTATTCATTTGTTGCATGAATGTTTGATTTTGCATCCATTGTTGCATCATCTGAGGATGATTCATCATATGATTCATCATTTGCTGTCTCATTTCTGGATCACCCACCATTTGATTCATCATAGGTCCCATCATATTACTTGTCATACCATGCATGTGTTGAGGATTTTGCATCATCATTTCATGCATTGTTGTCATCATGTTTGGATCACCCATCATTTGATTCATCATGTCATGCATATGTGAAGGATTATGCAAAGTCCATCCATGACCCATTGTTTGATTTCCACCTAACATAGGATTATGCATTGTACCTTGTCCCATCATGTTACCTTGTCCCATCATGTTACCTTGTCCCATCATGTTATCTTGTCCCATCATCATTCCATGTCCCATATTACCTGAACACCAAGGACAATCCATTCCCATCATTCCTTGACTCATTTGTGAATTTTGCATAAATGGACACCAAGGACAATTCATGGTACTATTCATCATCATTCCATTATACATTCCATCCATCATCATTGGTTGTCCCATCATCATTCCCATCCATTGTTGGTTTGATTTCATAGACTGCATCATTTGGGGATTGTTCATCATGTGAGTCATCATTTGATTACTAAGTTCAGGATCATTCATCATAGGTCCCATCATGTTCATCATCAATTGATTGTTTTTTGTCATTTGGGGCATCCAAGTACCCATCATGTTTTGCATGTGCTGTGGATTATTTGTCATCCAATCATGCATGTATTGGGACATTTGCGGATGATTCATCATACTGCCCATCACACCTTGCATATGTTGTGAATTTTGATTCAAAAGATCTGTATCAAAAATACCCCAATATCTATCTGCAAGTCTCCAGTAAGAAGAAGGACTTACACATACGGGATTCCCTGTTGCATTTTTCATCATCAAAACCATGCCCTGTTGGCATACCACCTTGGATGGATCATTCATCATTTGCATTTGATGATAGGGAGACATGTGATTATTCATTTGAGCAAAAATAGGCTCTGAAATTAGAGTAAAAGAAATCGTGAATAATAAAGTAAGAACAAGGCCGAAAAACAAAAATTGTTTCATGTTTTTTGCAAGGATTTCTCAGATTTAAACAAAGGTTTCTTTTCCAATTTTGATTCTAAGTGATGAAGAAATTATAGTTTCAATCCTTCCCAAAAAATAATTTCAAGATTCAATTCCTTAGAGGTACCCACCCCCCACCAATTTGGAAATAGAAATGAAAGCAAATTTTCATGAAAGTTGTGCAACCATCATTTTGAATTTAAAATCAATAGCTTCACCTTCGATTTTGGGAACATCGTTAACTGTTATCTCCTCTAAAAGATTCCAATTCGTCGGTAAAGATTTGAGCAAATTCATGAAATGTTCTGCCTGAAAATCATCAGGATAAATAATACACAAAATCCCATCTTTGTTCAAGGAGTTTGAATATTTACCAAGTAATTCTAGTTGAATTTGATTTTCAAATCCATGAAGAAGCATATCAAATAAAATCACATCAAATTTTCTCTGTAATTTCAGGTTTTGAATATCATGTACAATACCATCAATCTCTAATCCTTGGGATTGAGCTTTGTTGCGCATTTGATTTATTCCAACTTTAGAGATATCAACTGCTGTGACTTGGTATCCTAACGAGGATAGATATATGGAATCTCTCCCTTGTCCGCAACCTAAATCAAGAAGAGTGCCTCTTTTCGTACTCTTGTTAAAGTAATCTTGTAATTCTTTGTAGGGATGACCAAACATCTCTGGTTTTTCGTCATAGGTATTGTTAAAAGAGTCGTATTCCTCATCGTTATTTTTCATTGAGTTATGCATTTTAGAATATTAATAATAAAGAGCTTTTTGATATACTCTGAATCTTGCACGGCTTGAACCGTTTTGGGTTACAAAAATGGGCCCACGGGGATTCACCCACCCAAATGGGGACAAAAATGGGCGCAGATAGGCGTGAAAATTTTTCAACAAAAATTCGAATTTTTAGTCTTTACCTTTTCTCGTATGAATTAATTAATTTTCGTTAGAATTTTAGAAAATTAATCATTTTTGTTTTTGTCTTTGTTTCCTTTACCTGGATTTTCTATATCTGAATTCCCTTTGCCAGAATTACCTTTTTTATTGTTAGTTTCTTCTTCATGGTCATCATCTTTGTCTTTTTTTTCCTTGTCTTTCTTTTTCTTTTCTGAGTAATTTACATCTGAATTTTTCTTTTCAGATTTGTCTTTTTTATCATTCTTCTTT
>JAOTUX010000259.1 GCA_029863665.1 Candidatus Nitrosopumilus sp. | reverse complement strand
TCTTCAGAACCTAGGTCACAATTTAGTAAAATGAATCCCTTATGCATACCTTACCTTAAAGTAATTACAAAGTTAAAGTCTTTAAGTTTTACAGTTATTACCATCTACTACGTCCGCCGTAACTATTTCGGTTGTCTTTGTCATTGTATCTTTTTCTACTTCCTCTGTCATCTCTTGGATTTCTACTTCTGTCTGATCTTCCGTAACCTCCAGAACGTCCTCCTCCTCTTGAATATCCTCCCCTAGACTGTCCACCATATCTTCTTGATGGCATCTGTCTTTTTAGAGGATCTGGGATTGAAATTTCAATTCCCATCTCCTGATTCAAATCTTTGAGTGGGACTTTGATCTGGCGTTTGATAATATTCCAATCCCCTACTGATGAATATGATACAAATGTAATTGCCTTGCCTTTAGCTCCTGCTCTAGCTGTTCTTCCAATTCTATGAAAATAAGCCATTTCCTGATTTGGAACATCATAATTTACTACTAGTTCTACTCTTGGAACATCTATGCCTCTTGATGCTACATCTGTTGCAACAAGAATGTCTGCTTTCCCACTTCGGAATTTTGACATTGATTGCTCTCTTCTGTGTTGAGACATATCCCCTTCTATTGCTACTGCATCAAATTTCTCTTGATGTAAAAATTTTGCTACATCTCTAGTTCTATATTTTGTTGAACAAAACACAATACATTGACCTTTTGTTGGTTTGATGAAATCTATTAGGTACTTGAATTTGTCTCTGTCTTTAATTACTAAATATGCTTGATCTATTCCTTCTCCACTAAGATCGTCGGCGTCTAACAAAAATTGTTTTGGATTATTAAGATATTCTTCGGAAAGTCTGAGAATTTCAGTTGGCATTGTTGCAGAAAATAATGACATCACTCTGTCTTCTGGTGCAAGATCTAAAATAAACTGAATATCATCAATGAAACCCATATCTAACATGGTATCTGCCTCGTCTAGAACAATATGGGTGATATCTCTTAGTTCTATTGAGCCTCTTTTGAGATGATCTATTAATCTACCTGGTGTTGCAACTACGATTTCAACTCCTCTATCTAGCGCATCTAGTTGGAGTCCCATACCTTGTCCTCCATAAACTGTTGCTACTTTGATTCCTGTGTATTTTCCAAACTTTTTGATTTCATCGCTGATCTGCATTGCAAGCTCTCTTGTAGGTGCCATAATCAATCCCTGAATTCCTTTCTTTGGTTGTATTTCTTGAAGCATTGATAATGCAAAAGCTGCAGTTTTACCAGATCCCGTATGTGCTTGCCCTACAACATCTCTTCCCGTAAGCAAAACTGGTATTACCGCTTCCTGAATTGCAAATGCTTCAGTAAACCCAAGATCCCTAATCCCTTTCAGTACTTCTTCTTTTAATCCTAATTCCTCAAATTTTGTCATTTTATTTTTCTTCTCTTAAGCAATGACGAAAAAGCTCATTGCTTACTCGTCATTATTCCTATATTTAGAAACTCGATTGAGGTCTAATAAACGCTTGTTATTATTTAAGCATCTAGCTGAGCATCAATGATTTTTTTAAAACTATCAAATGGCTGTGCTCCTTTTAATTCCACATATCCTATTTCGTCATTTCCTACAAAAAATCCGGGAGTTCCAGATACTCCATAGTCTCTCCCATCCTCTAAATCATTTCTAATCTCCTCGATATACTTTGCACCGATAAGACATGAATCAAATCTTTCTTGTTCTAGTTGTATTCCTGCAGCATATTGACTAAACAAAGTCATTACTTGAGTGGTATCCTTTTTGTTCCATTCGTTTTGGTTTTCAAATAATATATCATGCATCTCTCTAAATTTACCTTGTTCATTTGCACATTCTGCTGCAACTGATGCAGGTAATGCATTTGGGTGAATGCTTTGAATTGGGAAATCTCTGAAAACTAGTTTTACTTTCCCTTCTTCAATATACTCCTCTAGCAGCAATGGGAGTGTTTGCATATGAAATCTAGCACAAAATGGGCATTGAAAATCTGAAAATTCAATTATTGTAATTGGGGCATCTGCATTTCCGATAATTGGATCATCATCCATTGAAATTTTTACTGCTTGCTTGGGTTGTTCTGTGGGCAATCTATTTTGTAATATCTTGAGTTCCAATTTTGCAAGTGCGTCCTCTAAATCTTTTTCAGATATTTGATTGGAATTTAAATTTGATGTGTATGATCCTGCAAAAAATGCAGCAACTCCTACTATTATGATTAATCCTATGACTAGACCATTAAATGTTGATTTTTTTACTGATATCTTTTCACTATTGGGTTGTTCTGAATCATCTGCACTCATTTGAATTTGTTCTAAAAATCAGTATACTTATTCGTATTGCCAATTGTGATGATGTTTTACTGTTAAGAAAATTTGAAAGTCATGTGGGCTTCTACAAAATGTGGTAGACTTCTATATTGCTTGAAAAATATGTTACACTCTGCTGTTATTTGACAAAGTTATCTATTGGCTTTCAAATACATTCAAATTATCATCTTAACTATGCTAAGTGAGCGATTCAA
>JAOTUX010000258.1 GCA_029863665.1 Candidatus Nitrosopumilus sp. | reverse complement strand
GGAGAAGAAGATCCTGAGGTTACAATTACCGGAACTCCTGCTGATAATTTCCCTGATGAACAACGTGTACAGTTCTGTAGTTCTGGTGATGCAAAATCTACTGATTATGTAAAAGAATTTTCAATTCCAACACCGTGTACAAGTCCTTTGGCAATTGTAACTGATTATGATGGTAATGTTTGGTTTACTCAAACAAATACAGGACAAGTAGCAAAGTTTGATCCTGTTACTGAGACATTCAGGGAATATGAAAATCCTTTGTGGCCACAAGGGGGTCGCTCTATGATGTGGGGAATTGATTATGGGCCAGATGGTTCAGTATGGTTCACTGATGAGGCATTTGATTCTGTATGGAAATTTTCAACTATTGATGAAAAATACGATCGACTATCATATCCTTCTGAAGAGGATTCTCTACCACAAAAACTGCAAATTGACGGCTCTCAAATTATAATTAATGATTTTACTGGAAATAAAATTACTTTTTTGGATCCAAATCAATCCAGTGAGGATGTAAACTATCTCAGTCTTCCATCTCCTATTGATGGTTCTGTTACTGCTGATTTTTCACTAGATGATAATGATAATGTCTGGTTTACAAATTGGCTATTTCAACAAGGAGGAATTTTAGTTAAATTTAATCAAAATGGATATCTTGACTCTGTTGCAAATTCTGATGAAAAATTTCTTCCTTTACTTGACTTCATTGAAATCTATGAATTGCCTCCAGAATTACTTACTCCAAACGGTTCTGTAATATCTGATGATGGCCTTGTCTGGCTGGCTGATACTACCTCTTCTTCTTTCTATAGTTTTGATCCGTTAACTGAACAATTTACTAGATATGTAACATCTGAGCCGTTACTTAGTACCTATGGTAATCAAACTGGAATTGTCAAGTCTCCACTTTCTAGGCCTTATTGGATTGAAACTGATAACCAAGGACGAATTGTTTTCAATGAACAAACTGCAAACAATATCTCTGTAATGGATCCAAAATCTCAAACCCTTGTACAATACCATGTTCCTTCTAAGAACCCTTATTGGGGTGATTGTGATCCTGGGACTGGTATGAAATTGGCAGATTGTGGTATTGCCCAAATCTTTGATTTCACTATAGATGGCGAAAAAATTTGGTTCACTGAATGGGTAGAAAATAACATTGGTGTTGTTGATACTTCTATTCAATTACCGATTGAAATTCAACTTGACTCTGATATGATAACTCTTGCTCCTGGAGATTCACAACACTTTAACTTTATTGTATCTCCCGAATCTCAGAGTGATATGTTGGGTGTTTCATTAATTCTATCTCCTACTAGTGAATTTTTGGATGTTGATCTTACCCGCGATACTCCGGAAACATTTCAACTAGATTCTGATGCACCTAGGCCTATTCACACAAATATTTCGGCATCTGAAGATGCTGTATCTGGAACCTACAAAATTTTATTTGGAGCCCAATCCTCTGATGTTTCAATAGGCAAATTTGTTACAGTGACAATAGAGTGATCCCTGATTTAGATTCCAAAATAGGTATTGCTGTTTATAGTACTACATTTCCTGGAATTGGAGGTAGGATTAGACTTAATCCTGAGGATTTTGAAGTATCTGAAATTATCTCTGAAAGATCTCAAAATTCCATTGGTACTCAAGATGGATATGCAGTATACAAACTAAAAAAGAAGAAAATTGATACCCATCATGCACTATCTGATATTTTTAAGAAAAAAGGAATTCGTCTAAAAGCCCTTGGTCTAAAGGATGCATCTGCTATAACTGAACAATTTGTTTGTTCTGGAAACAAAGGTAAATCCATTGAAAATTTTTCAACTGAAAAATATTCTCTTAAACAGATTGGTTTTGTAAAAAAACCATTATCGAAAAAAGATATGCTGTCAAATCATTTTAAAATAAAAATCTCTAAATGTTCTAATGATCTGTCTTCTTTTACTGAATATGATAAAATTTTAAATTTTTATGGTTATCAAAGATTTGGTTCAAAAAGACCTGTAACTCACTTAATTGGAAAGGCCATCTTACAAAGAGATTTTAAAAAAGCAGTTGAATTGATTTTATCTTTTACCTCTAAACATGATTCTAAAGAAAATACTGAGATCCGTGAAAAACTCTCTGATCCTGAAAACTATGAAAAATATTTTGATCAAGTTCCATATCAGATGGATATTGAAAGAATTGTTCTAAAAGAAATGATTGAACATGGCAATACTATTCGTGCAATACGTTCTATCCCTCTATCTTTACGAAGATTTTACATTCAAGCGTACCAGTCTTTTCTCTTTAATTTGTCTCTGAGCTCCGCCTTTCTAGATGGAGAAAATCTCTTTGAATCACAATTAAGTGATATTTGTTTTGATTTTCATGGAATTATTGGAAAATATGTGAAAGGTTTAGATCAACGATTAGCACTGCCGTTTGTCGGTTATTCCTATTATAAAAAAACAAGATTTGACTATCAAATCTCTAAAATATTAAAACAAGAGGAGATTGCACCCAAAGATTTTTTCATAAAAGAGATGCAAGAGGTAAGTAGTGAGGGC
>JAOTUX010000017.1 GCA_029863665.1 Candidatus Nitrosopumilus sp. | reverse complement strand
TAATGCCGTCAACAGGTACAAGGTCTCCTGCTCTAACTACGAGTACATCGCCGGGCTTGACGTCAGCTACGTCTATCTCATCTAGCGCACCATCATTTTTTCTGATTGCAAACCGTGGGGCCCTTTTTGACAGCTCTTCCAACGAGTCCTGTGCATGTCGGAATGCATAGTCTTCCAGTGCCTTTCCGCCTGACTGCATAATGACAATTATGACTCCCGGAAACGGATCATTTGTAATGACAGATACTATGATTGCAAGCATTGCAATAATGTCTGCTGCAAATTTTCGGTGAAGAATTCCCTTGATGGTACTCCACACTATTGGTGCGCCGCCTGCAACCAAGATAACAAGCCAGATGGAATGCCCCAGATCCGGATTTTCAAGCAGCCAGTGGAAGATTCCTCCGATGAACAGTCCTAAAATTGCAATAAATGTAACAGGATAATTCCTGATAAATGAGAAAACTGCCTTGGCATCTATTTTTTGCATTCCTGAACACTTCATACAATTAGTTTCCTAAACTGTGTTTCTATTTTCTAGATTTTACTCTTGTAGATTTTGATTATTACTGCTCAATTCATACAAAACTATCAGGATCCAATCAAAAAATCAGAATGACTCAAATTAAAAATCCATTACTAATGATTAACGAAACTTTCTACTTTGATTTGCATTTGTTTGACAATGTATTATTGAAGATTCAGCCCAAGGAAACATCAAGAATAAGCATGATGATTAGACCCATCATCAACATGATGGTTGGCAATGAACTTGTTTTTTCCTTTTGTGATTCTGGAATTATTTCATGCGCTATTACAAATACCATTGCACCTGCTGCAAAACCCATTGCGTATGGAAGTAACGTTGTAAATGCAGACACCCAAAATGCACCTAGAAAGGTCAGAGGTATTTCAACACCTCCGGACAAAAAACCATAGAAAAAGGATTTTCTTCTGGAATATTTTTCTGTAGATAATAGCGAGAAACTTACTGCCATCCCTTCAGGTATGTTTTGAATTCCTATGGCAAACATTAACACCAATGCGTTTGTAATGTCTCCCATACCAAAACCGACGCCGACTGCTAAGCCCTCAGGAAGATTATGCAATGTGATTGCACAAACAAACAACATGATTCCACGCATTCGTCGTGTGGAGACTTTATGGGTGGGGCTGTAACTGTGAATTCCAAATTTTCCAATCCAACGATCACCTAGAAAAATGAAAATTCCGCCCAATCCAAGTCCGATAGACACGGGTACAATTCCGCTCATCTCAGTTGCAGGAATGATTAAACTAGTGAAGCTTGCAGCCAGCATCACCCCTGCAGCAAGACCCAAAGATGCGTTGATGACTTTGGATGAGATATTTTTTACAAGAAAAACACTTGTCGCCCCCAATACATTCATGGCTGCAAGAAAAATCCCTCCTAAAATTGCCAAAAATAAAAGATCCAGATCTTTGACATACTCTATAATTTCCATGCAATATGGGTATGATAGTTAAAAAATTAAATGCATTGTCAATATTCGATTCTAATATACTGTCTTGAACTGATTTTTCAAATTCCTGCTACCATATCAAAAACTTTGAGATAGTTTTACCTTGACCATGTGTCTTAAAATTGACAGATTATTCTTGAAAATAAAAACTGTCAAACTTTTCATGCATTTTTCTGATTTGCTTTCTGCAGACAAGCCAATATTCGCGGTATTCTTCATCGTTCATGGATCTCCCATGTTTGGAATAAAACCAAGAAATAAAATCATCTTCAATACTGCCAAAGAGATAGCCAAGATGCAGATACTCAGAATTATCAATGTTGAATTGTTGATGCGGTTTGAGTTCATCCCACCTAACACAAAGTCCATCAAATGACTCCAGTGCATTGCAAAGTAATTTCTCCAAATGTAGTTTTGTTTCATCATCAAGTGTCATGAATAATCTCTAAACTCAAGCTGATTATCACTAAAATACAAATATCAAACTTGAAAATTATGACTTTGCTAATATGTTACAATATCCATAATATCACATGTCCAAAAGAACAAAAAAAGAATTAGAAGAGGATTGGAAGAAACTAGAACAAGGGGAAATAAATGAAGAAACTCATCAAATTGATCTCAAGGAAGGGTATGAGCAAGACGAAGAGTATGAGGAATCCAAAGATTGATTGTTAGAATTTAAAAAGTTATGACCGAATACAATTACATCTCTTAATTAAAGAAAAAAGAATTTTTGGTTTTATGACAATTGTGTGATGATTCAATTTCTTTAACTGTGCAAGAATTCTAACAAGAGTTAAAGAAAGTTCGTAGTGGAATTAAAAGACAACACTGAATATTCCCAACATTAATTTTTAGACTGAAGAAGACCGTCTTCTAAATCACTCAGCAAATATAATTTCAATTGCCGAGTCTGCGATATTATTTCCAGGGATCGGATTCCTCACCCCATGATTCTGCACCTTTTGAAGATTCACCTAGGGGTTTGCTATTTTTAATGTCTGCTAAAATACATTCATCTGAACAATGACTGAGCTCAGAATGCTTCATTACCTTGCCGCATTTTTTGCAGAACTTTCCCATACCTAAAAAAGATGCATGTGATAATAACTTCAATAGATGTTATTCAGAATTGAATGTGAGTGTTCCAATATGCTGTGAATTTGACAGTGATTTTTTTCTTTTATAATGGAATGGCATAGAATATTTCAGTGAAATCAGAATAAAACAACAACCACATGTCAAAATTAAAGAAAAAACACGAACCGTTACTTACAGACTTCCAGTAAAACTAGTCAAAGAATTAGAGGGTGAATCAATACAAAAAGGAATATCTCACAATGTCCTGGCTCATCAGATTCTGGAAAAATATGTGAAATGGGGTAGGTTCTCAGATAAGATTGGAATGATTCCAGTTCCCAAAACGATTTTACAGTCACTTGGAACGGATATGAAAGCAGAAGACATCGACATGTTAGTTGATATCATCAAACCGCTCATCAAGGATAATGTGATGTTCATGAAAGGCAAGTATAACCTAAAACGTTGCATAGAGACGTTGGAGGATTACATGCGTGCATCTGGAATAAATTCGGATCATAGAGTGGAAGGATCTTTGCATCACTTTGTCATACAGCATGGACTCGGAAAGATTTGGTCACTGTTCACTGAACAACTGTTAAAGGAAATATTTCATGAGTTTCTTCCCGAAAAAGATGTAAAGACTCAGACTACTGAATCTACTGTTATAGTTACTATTTCATTGGGTGGAGACTTTAATGAGCATGAACATTAGAAAAACTATTCGTTGAGTATTAACTCAACTTCTGTTTGTCCATCCTTAAATGAACTTTGAATTCCTTTAACTTTGCTTTTGTACATGAACAGTCTTTTTCCATCATCAGTTATCATTCCAGAGGTTGCAACCAGTTTGTTGTCATGAAGAGTTTGAATTCTTCTGTATACAGTACTCATGGGGATTTTGGTCTCAGCAGTTATTTCTATTGCTGATTTTGGAGCATGCATGATAGATTCCAAAATGGATCTGCAATACTTGTCAGATAAAATTTCTAGTATGCCTTCTTTTTGGTTTGTTTCTTCAATTTTGAAGGTTTGTTGTAGTGTTTGCATGAGTATTGTTACTTGAAATTCCATATAACGACTGAGTACACACTGTCTTACAACATGTCAGTACCGAGAATAATCTCTTTTTCTATTTATTCTAAAACATGATTATTGATTTTGATGTCAAGTCATCTTAATTTAAAATTAAAGGTATGCCTTAACGTTGCTTTAGAAAATCAATAGTGAAAATCTGCTGATTGATTAATTTTAATGATAAAAATCCTGAGTTAAGGCTCATCTACGTGCAAGCCATATTTCAATTAAAATTTAAGATTAGATGGGATTCTTTTGTTTCTTATTAAAACTAGACAGCAGGAAGACAAAAACCATAATTGATTATCTGCAGAAAGTACAAATCTATTTTTTGATATAACACATCTATGACTAATGAAAATAATGACAAAGAGAAGAATGGAGTTGTCCCGTTTTGGCGTTCAGGATTCGGCGAACTAGACAAGGTTTTTGACAACTTTAAGCGAGATTTTGAGCATGCATTTGTAGCAAAACCCCTTCACCTGTTTGACGCCACAACAGCATGTGATCTGGTAGATGAAGGAGACAAGTTTGTAGTTACTGCAGACATGCCCAGAATAAAGAAAGAGGAGATCAACCTCAATGTCGGTGATGACTATATCGACATCTCAGCCGAACACAAGGAATCTGAAGAAGAAAAGAAGAAGAAATACGTCAGAAAAGAGCACAGTGAGATATCGATCCATCGAAGAATGAGTCTTCCTGAGAGGGTAAAGCCATCAGATGTCAAGGCTAAACTAACCAATGGGATTCTGACTGTAGAGATTCCAAAGGAAAAGCCAACACCGCAACCAAAGGCCACCAAAATCAACATAGAGTGATAAAATCCAATTTTTATTTTTTATTTCATCACCAAAAATATGGAATGATACCGAATTGGGAAACATCATCGATCAGACTTTTTATCGACAGTCTCGGGAAAATCTCCGAACTGATACCGAATTGATGGGAATAATCGATCAGACTCTCGGAAACTCTCGAGACATTTTACCGAATTGATAGTTCACTGCTCCGAATTGACACCGAAAAGATAATTTTTTCAACCGAACTGATACCGAATTGATGGGAATAATCGATCAGACTCTCGGAAACTCTCGAGACATTTTACCGAATTGATAGTTCACTGCTCCGAATTGACACCGAAAAGATAATTTTTTCAACCGAACTGATACCGAATTGATAATTGATGTCTACGAATTAATAAAAAATACCAGAAAAACAGTCCGTTAGAACTGCTCTTCTAACATCAGAATCTGCTTTCTGTGCTGTTGTCGTTTCCATTCTTGTAGTGATTGTACAGCCACAATCCGCCAAAGAGTGCAATCATCACCCCGCCAAAAATCAAGAAGGCCTTTACGATTCCAGAATTTCCAGTAATGTCAACCCCTTTCACGTCTTTGAGATATTTCTTAAATTCCTCAGGTCTATCTTTGAACTGTACAAAATTATTCATGCTGTTTGCACGGTATGTTCTAGGTTTCTTGTCAGGTCCCCTTTCTCTGCTGCGAGGTTTTTTTGCAGTAACTTCTATTACAGAATCATCACTACTTTCAGATATAATTTCAACAACTTTATCTTCCTCCATCATATTGCATCACCTCCCCTGGCCATGATGCTGCCAGAAATGATTTTCTCGATTGTCTTCTTGTGGAGATTCAATGTTTCGTTTTCCCTAATCTTTTTCTGCAACGAGATTAGATTGCTTCGGGATATTCCAAACTTGTGGGAATCTCTTGGTCTAATGTCCAGTATCTTCTCTTCTAGGTTGTCATACACTGTACAACTCTCATCTGAAGTAACACCTAGAATGTTGGTAGCATCAATATTTGCTATCTCCTTTCCCGCATATTTTATCTGACTCCTGTCTATTTTCATGCATAATCTAGGTAACAAGCCAACATCTCCTCCTGACTTTATCTCCTGGTGGTTGGCATAGTCATCCAACGTCTCACTTAATGGTTTCCAGTAGGGAATGGCATCTGCAGAGTCTGGGAATTTTTCTCCAGTTGTATAATTTGTAAACGGCATGTACTGGACACATTCTCGATTCTTTGCATCAAGATATGGCAAAGTTGGAATTACTATGTTACCATCATTATCCGTCTTGCACCCTGCACCGACTAGTATCTTGTTGAACGGTCTTAGATTCGAGAATCTTTTCAACACATTTGGTGTCGTGATGCTCATCTCAGATACCGCATACTTGTTTTCATACTTGTCAAGTATCTCTTGTTTATTCTCTGGGGAATAATGCATTGCAAGTATGTCCTGCCACCATTTCTCTGTATCAACGTCTAATAGATGAGCCAAGCCATGAGACGTGAACTTGTGAATATTGAATTTGTTTTTTACAACATCATATTCAAACAAGATATAACGTTTAGATGAGACACCGAAGAACAATACATTCTCCAACGGTTTTCCGTCATCTGATTTTTCAATCTTGAAAACCTGCACATCATTGTTGTTGTATGGATTGAGTTTCTGGAAAAATTCCTGAATCTCACTTGCATGTTTTGGTGAGACCATAATGGAATCAGTATCCATGTAACACACATGTCCATCCCTATGCTGTACAACTAAACTTTCAGCCGTTGCCAAAACCAATCTTGCTGCTGCAGGCAAGAACACCCCGAGTATTGGATTGAAATACTTTGCAGGAATTTCTTTTCTTGCTAGAGAATTTTGATCGACAGAAAATGATTCATCAATCCCATAGACTGTCACAGATTCATTTTGCTTTTCAGATTTTTCAGTATTCACTTGAATGTGAATGCCGTATGATGCGGTGTTTGCAATTATTTTGATTGCGTTTTGAATTGTTTTGTCAATTTCAGAATCATCTACAGAGGATGATTGCTTCATCTCCAATCTCTTCTCGATTAGTTGCTCTATGAAATTCTCATTTCTCGGATTGACTGTAACTCCCTTGAAAATCTCTATTTTCTCATCCGGTATGTTTTGCTGTATTCCTACTGGAGAAAATGTGATTGCCTTTTCAATTATAGGAGTATTGCCTGTAAGCAATTTTGAGGCAATCAAATCAGATACCGTATACCATAGACTCGTACCATCGGTACTTTTGAGATAGTTTACGCCTATGTTCTGGGTCTTTTTGGAGCCGTATCCTGAACGAACAGGTACAATCAAGTCACCATCTGGGACTACCTTGCATATTGTGGCAAGTTGCCTCCACGTATCTTTTTGAGAAATATCCTGCAGAGTTATCTCATCAAGGAATCTCTGGGTTTGTAGTGTGGTCTCTGACGTTTCTATTTTTTCTGCAATCAAAAATGAGTACATGTCCATCAATGAAAATAATGTGGGATAGGTACTGGTGCAATCAAGATACGTAACTGGTACTGGAGTTTTTCTGATTCTGGTTTCCACTCTCCCGCCAAAATATGCACTCATCAAGTTCCCCATAATCTCTTTTGAAAAGTTAGGATTTTTCTCCAAGAGCGGCTTGATGTTTAGTTTCTCCAAGTAGAGTTTTCCAATTGATGCAGGAGAGTACAACTTGTTTGAATCATTTGGTTTTACCAAGAATGTATCTTCTAATACAGAAATAATCTTACAGTAGAGATTATGTACGGTTAAAGTTTTTTCTACATTGTTTCTGATTGCATTTTCTGTGATTCCTTTCTTGTTTTGCAAGTGTGTCTCAACACCAAATGTATTTACAACCTCGTCTATTCCATCAAATGCTTTGTTGCTCATTGCGTAACCGAGTGTCTTCAAATCAACAAAGTATCCGCGATACACCTTGTGAGTTGGAATTTGCTTCTTCTCACTCTTTGTCCTTAGTGGAGTTGCAAACTGGATGAATGCCGCATCACTGCTGATGCTCTTTATCTTGATTGCAGGGAGTCTTGGATTGTTCTCTACAAGTTTTATCGAGAACGCATCTTGCATTTTCCTTGCAGTTCCCCACGATACTGCTAGTCTGCTCAACTCATACGGTAAATCAAATGATACACACTTTGCCCTTGCCTCATAGACATATGGATAAAATACATTTGTTACAAATTCATCTTTGGATGATACTGTTACAGCACAGCCTTTTTCTTTTTGTAATGTTTCTGCAACTTGTCTTATCACATCAACTTTCTTGGAGTCTAGTTCATTATGGAATAAAATAATCTTGTACAATGAACCATTAATCCAGACAGCACAAGAACCAAAGGTCAAGGATTGATGTTGGTCAGAAGTTACCTCTGTGGATATGCTCAACACCATTCCGTTGTTAGCATTTTGGTTGTGGGCAGAGTATCCTCCAGCCCTGTAGTTTCCAGTGTAGCATCTAATACGGATTGGCTCTTTCTGAGGTAGATTGATCGCGCCTATTTTGCCCAGTTTCATGCGTATTCCTCCATGTTTAGTGACTGGTAGATTCTCTGGCGCAGCTTCCTTGCCAATTCCTCGTATGCGCTGATTCCAGTCTTTTTGCCCTTGAGCATCAACACATCATGTATCCCCATGAGCAAGAACCCAAGGCGTACGTTCTCTGGCTGGTTCTTTTGCAACCAACGGGAATCCCATAGTTTCTGCTGCTGGCTTAGCTGCTGGTGGCAGTGACGGTCTGCGGTTATCGTGTGATGGGAATGCTTAATTCCCGAGAGGTGATGGAGCTCAAGATTGTACGGCTCTTCTCTGGAGTTGCATACCTCGCATCGGTTCTTTTTTTCCTGCATGGATTTGTTTTTGGGTTTTGAGATTATCTCCATCATCCATTCCTCGATACCGTTGATGGCATCGTTATTTTCATCACGTATCTGCCCTATGCCAAATCCCAACACTCTCTGAAGAGTTGCAATTGATTTTGTTTCAGTCTTGCTCATCTCTGTCATCTCCTGTTGTAAATTTCAAAGTACTCTGGCTCCTCGATTCTCCGATTGATTCTGATTATCTCATCAGGATTGGTCTCTAGTTTGTGTAACTTTCCCTTGCTGTCCTTTACCTTCTTGTTTCTGAACTTGGATAGTTTTGTCTTGTCTCCAGTGTTCAAGAAATATTTTACACTATTGTAGTAACGACCCACAACTGATGCCGTCCTGGAATCAACTATGGTTACGCTTTTCTCTTGGCCCCGAGAGTTAATCCGCATGACTCTCTGTATCCTATCCCATTTCTTTACAACTGGCTTTCCATTTACTTTCTTGAAACCGTTTGTATGTTTTATGACATTCTTTGCAGTAATGTTATTGTCGTTTGCTGCTTGTGGCAGCGTCTTGGTTTTACTATTACGCAATTGACTAATCACTGCAAGTGACTTTTCACGCAACAACTTTTGCCTAGGAGTTAGTTTTCTCCACGGTCTTTTGTGTAATGGAATGGCTTTCATGGTGAAGGCCTCCATTTGCCGAAAATCTTTCGGTTTAAGTCATTCTGGGAAGAATGACATTTGGAACACCTGATTCTGTAATTCGGTGTGCCCTTTGTGTATCTCCACTGATGTGAACAGTTTATGCAATCAACAACAAACTGTGTGATTTTCTTAGTCATCAATAATAAGAAGTCAAAACAGGCATATCACAAAGTATGGCTCTTGGGCAAATTCAAGACATATACTCTGCAAACAATACCAGATTAATTCGGAAATGGCCTCAAATGATGTAGATTTACTGCGTAAAGGACTCACATCAGAGTATTTTTTAGCCTCGTTTCTGGAAAAAGACCCTTCCAGATACAGATTAGGGCAGATTGTGCAAAATACCAAGGGAAGGCCTCCCAACAGCAAGAACCTCTATTCAGTATTGGATGAACTAGAAGCTGCAAAATACATTGTTGAGAAAAATGAAAAATGCTATCCAAATTTAACAAAACTAGTCGATACAATGAATTCTACCCAAATTCGGCAATGGCAGGAATCCCTTGATTCGGATGAAAAACAAGTATTGGTAGGAATGCTGCAAAACAGAGAATTCTTCAAGGTTGTCTCTGATGAGATATTCAAAGAAATGCATGATCAACCAGCTCGCATTCATCACATAGATGCCCTTGATACAATCGCAAACAAGATTGGTCTGCTGACAGCTGCAATCATTTTGTATAGGACTCATGCATTGAATGCCATACGAGAATCTGGCGGAAAAGATTCTACTGAGAACAATCTGTCACAGATCAATGAAGAGCAAAAAGATTTTGACATTGCATGGAACGAGCAATTAATTCCAATGATCAAAGAAGTTGCATTTGAGAGAAAACTGGCAACAAAGACAAAGGAGATACAAAAACAAGTCATGAAAATATACAAGGAGCAAAAAAAGAATGCCAAAGGTGAAGAAAAAGACTCTGTTTCAAAACCACTAAACATCATGATGATCTCTGATGCAATAATGATATTTCTAAAATCAATGCCGTCTCTGAGAGCGTTTTTGTTTGTACCTGAAAAGACACTATGGAAACTGTGCAAGCTATGGGAGGGTTACGGCATGTTTGAATTTATAATGAAATTCAACCAGGCATTTGAAAATCAAAATAAAAATTCTTCCTAAACAAATATTTCAAGCAAAGAAATCATGCACAAAGTTATTGTATCATAAAATAACATAGACTGTGCTTTGAATCCTTTACTAATCACGGGTTTTGGAACATCAATCAACGTTGACAAGAGAAAACTGATCATAACTAACAGACTAAAAGATACAAAACTGGAATTTTATCCTCACAAGATTAATCATGACGGAATAATCATCGATGGCCATACTGGCAACATAACATTTGAGGCAATGAGATGGTTATCTAAACACAACATCAATCTAACTTTATTGAACTGGAATGGTCAGTTATTGGCAAATATCATGCCTGAGCAGCCAAAATCAGGCAAATTACGCGTAAAACAGTATCAAAAGTATCTTGATGATACTGATAGATTTGAGATTGCCCTGAAAATAGTACAGACCAAGGTAGAACATTCTCTGAATTTATTGGAAGAATTATCAAAATTCTATGAATCTGTAGATATTGTAAAGATTAGAGAATCAGTAGAAAAAGAAGATTTGTTCTTGTTGGGTATCATGAAGAACAGCGAGAACCAAGAAATTTCAAAATCAATCAAACGATTAATGACATACGAAGGTAGGATTGCAGGAATTTATCATAATAATCTGACTGTGATATTCAATGAATTGTATCCAGAGTTTCACTTTACAGGACGAAAAAATAAAACAAACTCTAGAAACTATAATGCATCAGATGAAGTTAATGCATTGCTAAATTATGGTTATGCCATACTGGAATCAGAAATTAGAAAGTCAATCAATGCAATTGGTCTTGATTACTCCATTGGATTCCTGCATGAGATTAGCCAGAGCAGGACACCATTGGTCTATGATGTACAGGAATTGTTCAGATGGCTCATTGATGTTTCAGTTATTCAATTACTGGAAGAAAAAAAGATCAAGAAATCAGATTTTATCGTTACCGAGAATTATCATACTAGGTTGGGAGAAGATGTTGCAAAGTTGTTAATTGAGAAGATAAATTCAAACTTTAATGCCAAATACAATTACAAGAATGGTAAGAACTATTCATATCAGATTATCCTGCAAGATAATTTACAACAGTTATCTAATTTCATTGCAGGGAAAAAGAATGAATTTGATTTTGTTATTCCCAAGATGAAACTGAACAGAAAGGATAATTTGGA
>JAOTUX010000257.1 GCA_029863665.1 Candidatus Nitrosopumilus sp. | reverse complement strand
GTAAGATCTTGAGAAATTAATGAAATTATTATGTCCGGTAATATTGCAGAATAAATTACACCTATTGCCACAATGCCTAAAATAGCAAAAGACAGATTTTGTATTCCAATTTTCATAAATCTCGTACTTGCAAAACTTCCAAGTCCGCTTGATAAAAGTACAGTAAAAAGTAAAATTGCAAAAGTCATTGTCGGATTGCCTAAAAGTAAAATTAATTTTTGAAGTAATGCAAGCTCTATGAGAATAAAGCCTGTACCTAATGCTGCAAAATACAACACCGCACTTGAGACTCTAACATGTGAAGTAATTTTTTCACTTTTTCTAAGCCACAAAAAAGGAATTACAAGAAATGAACCTGCAATAATAATTGAAATGTAAAGTAGTATCTCCAGTATTTTTGGAAGTGGTTTTTCAAATGATAGGAAAAATGGGCTATCATCAGTTACGGGATGAACCTTGGTGGAATATTTTTTGCTAAAATCTTCTAGAGAAATATTCTCTCGGAGAAGTGATGGGTATGGATCCAACATTGTTTGGCCTGGCATCAATATTGGTTTGTACCCGTTTTGATTAAATGAATTTGTTAGAAATGAAATTTCAGATTCTGTAAAAGGTGTTTTTGAAAGTATCGACATTGTAATACTTGGATCCTGGACAGTAGACTCTGATGATACAGTCACAATATGTTTATACACTTCATTTCGATTGACACCGTTATTTTCTAATAATTGTGTAAATGTAGTTACAAATCTTGGAGAATCAATAAGCCATCTAACGGCCACAATTTTTCCATTTTCTTCAAGATGGTCATAATACTCTTGAAATCCCTCTATGGTGTATAAAAAATTCTCAGAAACTCCAAGACCGCCAGATGATACCGACGCCCATGTATCAACAAATGGTATGTATATAATATCAAATTTTTCTGTAGACCTAGATACAAAACTTCTGCCTTCATCAATATTGGAATTGACATATTCATGATGATAGAGATTTCCGGCCCTTGAGCCAAAACTCTCTACGGTTTCAAAAATTATTGGATTAATTTCTACGGTGGTAACATTAGTACTACCACTAGTAATTGCCGCAACAACATCTCGTCCACCACCAGAACCAATGATCAAAACTTTGGGATCAATTTTCATACTAAAGGGAAGATACTGCATCCAAGAGGACAGATTCTTTCTGCTTTCTGGATTGCCATCCCACGAAATAATATTAGTGCCCGCTCCACCGTCAATGAAAATTTTTGCAATCAACCCCTCCTCTGCACACTGTGAGGGATTTATAGAATCAGTTGAAGGAATACAATTACCTGATATTCCTTCCACTACATCGATTCGAGAAAAAGAATTCCATTGTGTTTTTGAGATCTCTGATCCAGGATTTTCCCGTAAGAAGATTGGAAGATCCTTGTTTGCAGTCGGATCTGTCTGAATAGAAAAAATTTCCGAGTCAAAATTAATAACTAATAATGATATAGAAAATAAAACAAATAGAAAACTAATTAAGATTTTTTTCCTATTTTTAGTAATTAATGAAAAAATTATAGCACATAATGACGCAATTATACCAACTACAAGTGTAGTACCCTCCCCTCCAATTAATGACAAAAATAAAACGACAGATATTGCGCCAATTGAAGCTCCAATAAGGTCAGAAGCATAAAGTCTACCTGCCGTTTTTGAAAAAGCACTAAATGCTGCAGAAATCACTACACCGATAAAAAAGAATGGAATGGCAAACAATAGCATGAATATTGGAAGATATAGCACCTGAGATGCTAGAGTATGCATCACCAAAAGGGTGATTGGAATAATTATTGAAATTCCAATTGATGAGGCAATTGTAATGTCTTCGGCCCAGTTTTCTTTTATTTTTTTTAGTCGATAATGAACAAATAATCCAGATGAACCTAATCCAACAAGTGCTATAGATACTGCCACAAAGGCAAAATGATACCAAATTGCTGCTGAAAAAATTCTAGTAATAGCAATCTCTAATAATAAGCCAGCCAAAGAAATCAAAAAAACCCCTACAAACAGAAACCTTTTGTTGATTTGTACTGTAGATAGTCCATGTCCTGACAATTTGTTTTCAACTAGTTTGGAGGGTATATTATGCTTTGAAAATCAAGAGTGGTTTTAGAAAGTATAATTCAAATTAAAATTATTAAATTTTACAAATTTTGATATACTAAAGATGCAAATAAAATTTATGATAATTGGTAAAATTCAAAAAGATGAAAAAACAATTAGATTAAACACAGATATTAATTGTTCATTTTGTGGAAAAAGGGTTCCAGGTGGAATTAAAGCCTCAATGAAATATTTCAAAACAAAGGAATTTAAAAAAGAGCTAAAAGAATTTAAGAAAAATTATTTGTGTGGTATTTGTCGGGACAAAAAAAGAGTGGGTAAACCTTGAATCCATTATTTCAGCTCAGTACCAGAAATTATAATGATGAAATACTGCTAGTAAAAAAGGCACTAATTGATTTACAGACAGAATGTAATGTACAAAATGGATTCACAATAAAAGAACCATTTGAAAAGTTTGGGTGGACATTT
>JAOTUX010000256.1 GCA_029863665.1 Candidatus Nitrosopumilus sp. | reverse complement strand
GTTGGAATCGCTGATTTCATGTTGTGTAAATATGCTGATAAAAAGGAAATAACCTCAATTCTAAAGCATTTTGTTTCAATTATTTCAGAAACTGCACATTCATTAGATAATTTAGATGATGAAATATCTGAGTTGATAATTTCAGCTGAATATTCTATAAGTAAAGTAAAAGATATGCATGTCAATATCTCTGAGAAATCTGATTTTAAAAAGAAATACTGTGATGGACCAGATTATTCTGAACATGAAACAAGTGCAATTAATTTAACCAATTTTACTACAGAGGTTCACACCGTAGAATACCAACAAAATTCTCAAGGATACACTACGTAGGTAATTAAGATGAGTTTGGCCCCACAAGAATTAGAAAATACTGCAAGCAAATATGCTTCTGAGGCAATCAAGTTTGATTCTCAGGGAGCACGTGGCATGGCAATCACTCATTATCAGCATGCTATTGACTCACTTGTAAAACTGATACAGCTTTATCCTACCAGCAAACTAAATCCAATTTACAAAGAAAGGTGTAACTCTTACCATAATCGAATTAATGCATTACAACAGGCTCACGGCGTAGAGCCCGCAGTTGATCCAAAAGCATCTGAAGAGGATCAAAAGGCGTCCGTAAAAAGACAAGAAACAGAAAATGATTTTGAAGATTTGGTGATGAAAGAAAAACCGGATGTCACTTGGGATCAAGTAATTGGTCTAGATGAAGCTAAAAGTGCATTACGTGAATCCATTGTATATCCTACAAAAAGACCTGACTTGTTTCCTTTAGGATGGCCAAAAGGAATGTTACTTTATGGGCCTCCAGGTACTGGAAAAACAATGCTTGCAGCTGCTACTGCAAATGAGATGGATGGTTACTTTATCAATGTAGATGCATCCTCTATGATGAGTAAATGGTTAGGTGAGGCAGAAAAAAATGTCTCAAAATTATTTGCCATGGCAAGACAGTATGCTGAAAAAGAAGGTAAACCTGTAATCTTGTTTGTAGATGAAGTTGATTCTTTGCTAGGTTCTAGGAATAGTGAAGTTGGTGGTGAGGTAAGAACCAAAAATCAATTCTTAACTGAGATGGATGGTGTTAATGGAAAAGCAAAAGATTTGATGCTTTATGTTATAGGTGCTACAAATAAACCTTGGAGTCTTGACTGGCCTTTCTTGAGAAGATTCCAAAAGAGAATCTATGTATCACTTCCAACACAAGAAGCTAGAGAAAACCTGTTTGAGCAATACACTACTCCTCTAAGAAAAGATTATAGAGTAAACAAAACTGAACTTGCAAAACTGTTTGATGGGTACAGTGCAAGTGATATCAAAGATGTTTGTCAAGCTGCACAAATCAAGACCGTCCATGAAATCTTTAATGCCCCTGATTACCACGAACCAGTCGAAGGCGAAGAACCAGTACAACCCAGAGAACTCACTACTGCTGATTTTAAAAATATCATGGAAAGACGAAAACCCAGTGTTTCACTTGAAATGATCCGTGCATATCATAAATGGAGCGAGGAATTCCAAGCCCTCTAAGCATCATAAATTTTCTCTGCGATCACTTTTCAATCCACACAAAACTTAAATTCACATTAATTAGGACTTTACGAGGGTCACAATTACTACAAAGAAATCAAACTATGCAAAAAAGTTTGGAAAACTAATTTTTGATGATGGCACCGTTTTTGACGGTGAAGGTTTTGGTTATTCTACTACTGTTTTTGGTGAAATTGTATTTAATACTGGAATGGTTGGTTATACTGAGACACTGACAGATCCCTCTTACAGTGGTCAAATCCTTACTTTGACATATCCGTTAGTGGGAAATTACGGCGTTCCCGATCCATCTATTATGGATGAGGATGGTATCCCAAAATTCTTTGAATCTGATAAAATTCAGGTGCGTGGTTTGGTAGTTCATGAGTTGTCATTAACTGCAAGCCATTGGAATCTTTCAATGACTCTAGACGAATGGCTATATCAAGAAAAGATTCCTGGAATATCTGGAATCGACACTCGTGCGTTAACAAAAAAGCTTCGAACCAGCGGTGTTATGATGGCTGCCCTTGTGGTCTCTGATTCTGAAATTGATGTTGAACAGGTAAAAAAGCAAATTGCATCAGCTCCTAATTATAACTCTGAACAATTTATGGATGTTGTATCTACAAAACAAGAACAAGTCTATGGCGATGGCGAAAAATCTGTAGTGGTAATAGACACTGGTGCTAAAAATGCAATTTTACGGAATCTTCGAGATATTGGATATAAAGTAATCAAACTTCCTTGGAATGCATCATATGACAAGATAATGTCATTTAATCCTAAAGGAGTTGTAATTAGTAATGGTCCTGGTGATCCACAAAAATGCCCTGAGACAATCAATACCGCTAAAAAATTAATTGAACATAACATTCCTACATTAGGAATCTGCTTGGGTGCACAAATTATTGGAATTGCAGGAAACACCGAAACTTACAAACTAAAGTATGGACATCGTGGACAGAACAAACCATGTATAAATATAGAAAACAATCAAGTCTATGTCACTAGTCAGAATCATGGTTATGGAATTCTTCCT
>JAOTUX010000255.1 GCA_029863665.1 Candidatus Nitrosopumilus sp. | reverse complement strand
CTATCTCCACCTTCTCTTCTTCTATCTCCACCTTCTCTTCTTCTATCTCCACCTTCTCTTCTTCTATCTCCACCTTCTCTTCTTCTATCTCCAAAGTTTCCACCCTCTCGTCTAAATGGTTGAGATGTTCGAATGTCTTTTTCTGTTGGATTTTCGTATTTCTTGCCTATTTCATCAACTCTGATATTGAGTTTTTCAAGTAATGTGTTGTTTATTCCCTCTCCATAGACGTCAACTCTTGCGGCAATGACTGCTTTTGCAGCAACAGCACGTGCAATTTTTCCTCTTTGCCATCTTGGAGCGGCATGAACCATTGTATGCTGGAATAACAATCCGTGTTTCGGTGGTTGAGAACCTGTCTTTAATGATCTAAACAGTGCTTTTTCAGCTCCTAAAACTTGTATTGTACTAGCAGGAAGAGATGCTAATCTTTTGAGACTTCCAGCTCTTCCTAAAATCCTTGCACCAACTGCAGTACCTAGTATTGCTGAAAGATTTGGTGCAATTTGTTGCATCTCTGTTTCTACATGATCTTCAAGTTTTTTACGTAAATCATGAAAATCTAGAACTTTTTTTGCAATTGACTGTACTATAGCTAAATTAACATCTGAGATATCTCCACCTCGACTTTTTGATGAAATTAAAGATAACATTTCTACTTTTGATTCTGGAAAACCTGCATCTTCAAAAATCTGTTTTGTTAATGATTCTCTCTTTCCAGCTAGAACAATTTGTGAATATCCATTAATACTATCAATTACATTATCTAATTCTGGAAAATGTAATCCATACCATTCTCTAAGTCTTGAACTCAACGCATTTGATATCTTGTCAATTTCATCTAGTGAATTAATTGCTTGAATAATATGAAGATCTGGACTTTCTGAAACTTCAGTAACTTTCGAAGACGATAATCCGAGAGCAAATTCTCTTAGTTTTCCTAATGTATCTTGAAGATTACTGGCAAAACCCGAATCTACAATTATTTGTGGTTTTGATGCTTGTATTGTCTCTAATTCCGAGTCTTCCATAATTTGACAATCAATCGAATATTTCTTCAAAATAGCAAGTAATGACTCATCACTGACAGAAACTCCTCTCTGAATTGAAGCTAAATAATTTACAAGTTCATTTAATTTTGCTTCCTTACTTTTCACTGCAAGGTATTCTCTAACTGCATTTGAGAACGTAAATGCTTTTTCAAATTTTTCGTCATTGAAAACTGATATTCCCAATTCTGTTAAAATTACGGAATACATGACTAGTACAATCTAAATCACCTTTAAAAACGGTACCAGAACCATGACTCAACTATTATATCCGAAACCAAGTCAATTAATCAAAATGGACTCTAATCTTACTACTTCCATAGGCCCTATGCAATTGGATAGACCTGTAATGCTAGCATCAGGAATTTTAGGAATATCTTTGGATGTATTTAATCGAGTATATCGTTCAGGGGCTGGAGCTGTTGTGACTAAATCTCTTAGTAAGGAACCTTGGGAGGGTTATCCAAATCCAACCATTTTTGGTGTAAAGGGTGGAGGTTGGATTAATGCAGTAGGACTATCAAACCCTGGAGCTCCAAATTTTGCTAAAATGATTGAATCGAATCAAAATATTCCAATAATAGTAAGTTTGGTTGGTTCAATTCCAGAAGATTTTGAAATGATGATAAAACAATTTGAAAATTGTAAGGTAACAGCATATGAGCTAAATCTCTCTTGTCCCCATGTTGCCAAAGTTGGTTTAGAAGTTGGCGATGATCCAGAATTAGTAAAAAAAATTGTAACCACCGTCAAAAATACTACTAATGTACCTGTAATTGCCAAAGTTGGTCTTGGAACAACTCATTATCTCAATACTGTTGGTACTGCAATTGAATCTGGAATAGACGCTATTACTGCAATCAATACTGTTCGTGCAATGGCAATAGATGTAGAAACTCAACAACCTATTCTTAGTAACAAGTTTGGTGGCTTATCTGGTACTCCGATTAAACCCATTGCATTGCGATGTGTTTATGAAATTTCTTCAAAATATAATATTCCAATTATTGGATGTGGTGGTGTGTCTACATGGGAGGATGCAATTGAATTTTTCTTGGCAGGAGCTTCTGCAATTCAACTTGGTAGTGCTGTTGGCGATAACTGGATTAGCATTTTTGATAAAATTAATCAAGGAATATTGCAATATATGAAGAGAAAAGGATATTCTTCAATAAAGGATTTGGTGGGACTTGCAAAGAAATCATAATCATCCCACAATAGTTACAATTGAAAAAGTCATTGATGAAACGCCTACTGTTAGAACTCTGGTTTTTTCAGACAAAGTAATGTCAAATGTTCTCCCTGGACAGTTTGCAATGGTTTGGGTTCCTGGGGTAAATGAATTACCTATGAGCATCATGATTTCTAAAGAATCTGAAAAGGCAGCATTCACTGTAAGAAAACATGGACCGGCATCTACTGGGTTATTCAATGTTAAAGTTGGAGAACAAATTGGAATTAGAGGTCCATATGGAAATTCTTTTGATCTTAAAGAAGGAAAAATCTTGTTAGTTGGTGGTGGAACTGGACTTGTTCCA
>JAOTUX010000254.1 GCA_029863665.1 Candidatus Nitrosopumilus sp. | reverse complement strand
AGGCACACTTGCCAGAAGAGCAAATGCATTTGATATGAAAGTGTCATATCATAATAGAAAACGTATTTCCAAAACCAAAGAAAAAACATTAAAAGTAAAATACACCTCGTTTGAGAAACTAATCACACAAAGCGATATCATTTCAATTCACATACCGTACACAAAGGAAACAAATCATTTGTTTGACATGAAGGTTTTTAAAAAAATGAAAAGATCAGCATTTTTGATAAACACATCAAGAGGAAAAATAATAAATGAAAAAGATCTGGTGATGGCTTTGAAGCAAGGAATTATCGCAGGTGCAGGATTAGATGTCTTTGAAGAAGAACCAATTAATAAAAAACACTCGTTAGTAAAGTTACGAAATGTTGTACTTACACCACACATAGGAAGCTCAACAAAAGAGACTAGATTAAAAATGGCAGAAATTACGGTAAAGAATTTGAATCTTGGAATTAGCGGAAAAAAACCGATCTATTCGGTAGGATATTGACTTTCACGCATAGATTGCAATATAGAAAAATGTGCAGTTTTTATATCTAAATCATAAAGTAATATCAGATTGAAAAAATTCAAACATACTAATGAAGAATTAGAATTAGCTAAACTACAATCTGAAAAAGAGAAGAAGAAAAAAGAGTCGGAGGAATAATTTTTTTCTCCTTGTCTTTTTCAGACAAGGTTTTTTTAAAACTGAATTTTAAAATGATATTTTTGACTCAGATCATCATAAATTTTTTTTCGTTCAGAGATTAGAGTTTTAGATTCATCATACATTTTTGTAAAAAAAGCTGCCAAAATACGCTTGTTATGTATATTAAAAAATTGTACACTAAAGCTAGTACGTTCAGGTTTTTTTTCCTCCACAAACTCTACGGATTTTATAGAATCAGAATTAATGTGCATGTGTGCAGGACCATCATTGTCACCAACAGTGATCCATTTTTCTTTTTGTCGAATACTAAGAAAATTACTTCTAATTTCACTGATAGCGCTATCATTTTTTACAATAAGTAAAATATCATCAATTTTGATTAAGTCAGACAACAGATCGAAAAGCAATAAAGACTCTTGAAATTAAAATTATTTCAGTTTTTAGAGTTATTTCATGTCAATTTGCACAAGATCGTCTGCATCACCATGGATGCAATCAGTACCAACTGCTTTAACAGGAGAAAAGGTGATTTTACCATTATGGATTTTCCCCTCATTTTGAAGAATTCCAATTTTACCAGATACAATTTGTTTATGTTTTTCACAGGTAACTCCAACCATGTATTCATCTTTATCAGCAACAATGGATACAATAAATTCAGGAGGATTGACACATTGTTTGCCTTCTTCCATTACAGAGCACTTGTCAGGTAGCACAAATTGAATCAAGATTTTATTAGATATTAATCTTGATTGTTACAGATTTAATTTAATATCAACTAAGACAAAGCATTATTGAAATCTATTGACACAGAATTTTGACGTTGTGATTATTGGAGGGGGTATTCTTGGAGTATCTATCTCATATTTTTTATCATTTCTAAATAAATCAAAAAAAATAGTTGTAGTAGAGCAAGCCCATAGTGTTGCATTTCATACAAGTGGAAGGAATACTGGAAAAGTTCATGCACCATACTTGTACAATCCTGAGAAGAAGAAATTATTTGCAAAAGCAGCATTTCATGGATATGAGATGTGGGAGAAATATGCCAAATTAAGAGATTTGCCATTTAAGAAAGACGGAGTAATTGAAGTTGCCTTGAAGAAAAAAGACATCAAGGTTCTTGAGAAATATCTCAAATGGGGAAAACAGAATGGATTAGAAGATGAAGATATTGAATTAATGGACAAGTCAGAGTTGAAAAAAATAGAACCTGAAATAAAATGCGAGGCAGCTTTGAATGTACACAGAGATGGTTCAGCAGATTACTCAATATTTACAAATTCAATTATGAAAGACAGTAAAAACAATAATACACAATTCCTGTTAGACACTAAAGTTACTGAAATAAAAAAAGAAAACGGAGAGTGGAGAATAACATTAAATGATGAACATAAAATTTTTGCAAAATTTCTGATAAATGCTGCAGGAGGAGAAGCAATAGATGTTGCACACAGTATAGGGATTGCAGAGAATCTTACAGATGTGCATTTTAGGGGAGAATATTGGAGAGCCCCAAAAAAATATCATAACTTGACAAAGACAAGCGTATATTCTGTTCCTGAATTTCCAGACTATCCATTTTTAGATCCTCATTGGATTATCAGAGTAGATGGAAGTTGTGAGATTGGACCAAATGCTGTTCCAGTGTTTAGTCCATACGGGTACAATAAAACAGAAAACATCAAGGAGTTTATTCCTAAAATACTTGAAATGCTCGGATCAGGGGCAAGAAAAACAATTTTTGATAAACAGTTTCAAGAACTTGCAATAAATGAAATACAATCATCAATATCAAAAAATACAATGATTGATAGAGTAAAGAGATTCTTGCCAAAAATAGATGCAGATGAAATCACTGAAAAAGGAACTGCAGGAATAAGATCATCAATTATTGATGAAAATGGGAAATTTGTTCCAGATGTAATATTACTTGATGATGACATTTCATTTCACATTTTGAATTATAATTCACCGGGG
>JAOTUX010000253.1 GCA_029863665.1 Candidatus Nitrosopumilus sp. | reverse complement strand
AAAATTAAAAGAAATTCCACTTAATACTAATCAACTAGCTAATGAATTAAATCTTGATTACAAAGCTATTCAACATCACATTAGAGTACTTGAAAAAAATAACATGATTACTAAAATTGGAAAAAATATGCTGTTACATATTTTATCTCACCTTTTCTTGAAGTTAATATGGAGACATTTGAAGAAATTGAAAGAAAATTGGATAAAAGTAAATAAAAGCTCACGAGGTATCTTCCACTAAATGGAATCTACTTCATTGGTATTATCCATTGTTTCAATTGCCAATATGGGGATACTTGGAATTTTAATCTCTATGTTTGGAAGAATGTATGGTAAGACACGTGCACAGCTTCCATTAGGCATGATTGTTGTAGCTGGAATGCTATTTTTACATAATGTAATTGGTGCATTGGCCTATTTCTCAATGGAAGAAATTTTCTCTCATGAAATATTTCCATATATGTTAGGAGTAGGAATTGCTGAACTTGTGGGATTGTTAATATTCCTAAAGATCACTCTGGACTAAACTTAGTTTAATTGTAACAAAAAATTATCTTGTGTATGTTACAAGAATATCTCAGACTTAACAAAAATATTCTAATTGCATTTGCAGCATCAATAATTATTTCAGCAATTATTGCAGAAATTTTGTCTGAACAAACAGATTACCTAAACACAACATATACTACAATCTCAGATTATGTAGTTTATTTTTCAGTTTTTACTGTGTTATTTTATATTGATAACAGAAAAAAATATCAAACTAAATCTGGAGATACAGATACTGTAAAACTAAAACATGATCTTAAAAAATTAATAACTTCTCTTGGAATTGCTGAAATTGTTTATACTGCTGTTAGGTGGGCATTACAATATTATCTTCTTACAATAAACTATGATCCATACTTAGCATCTATTGTATCACAAGGCATATCCACAATCATTTACATGATAGTAGTTAATCTTAGTGTAAAGATAGCGAGGTTGTATAAAGATGGAAATTAGTGTTTATGTTGATGGCTCTGGAGGATCCAATGCTGGATATGGTTATTTTGTGAAAGAAACTGGAGAATCGTTTTATGAAAAAAAACCAGAAATAACCAACAATCAGGCTGAATATTTAGCAATACTTTCTGCATTAAAAAAATATGTTAATTCAAATGAAAAAATTACCATCTATAGTGATTCTAAAAATACTGTGAATCAACTAAATCATGAATTTGCAATAAATAATGAAAAACTGCGAAATCTAGCCCAAGAGGCTTGGAATCTTATAGGAACTTTTTCTAACCTTTCAATAGTTTGGATTCCTAGAAATGAAAATATGGCAGGAAAAATGCTTGGAAGCTAAAACATTAGATCAGAAATTTCTATGAATAACTTTATTATACAAAATCTTTAGATCCAATTTAGTATGGCAGAATCTGTCTTTTTATCACCAAAATCTATTGCTGTAATAGGCGCATCTGATAAACGAGGAAGTGTAGGAGCTACCATTACTTCCAATATTATGAATGGTTTCAAAGGAATTGTTTATCCTATTAGTCCAAGTAGAGATACTGTATTTTATAAAAAAGCATACAAAACCGTCTTAGATGTTCCAAAATCAATTGATCTTGCAGTTATTGTTATCAAAAATACCTTAGTTGCTCCGGTGTTAGAAGAATGTGGAAAGAAAAAAGTCAAAGGCGTAATTATCATTACAGCTGGTTTCAAAGAAGTTGATGAAGAAGGCGCAAAACGCGAACAGCAAATTAAGGATATTGCTAAAAAATACAAAATACAAATCATTGGACCAAATTGTCTTGGCGTCATGAATCTTGATCCAAAAACAATGATGAATTCTACATTTCTCAAAATAACACCAAAATCTGGAAAAATTGCACTTGTATCACAAAGTGGTGCAATTTGTGCAGCATTAGTGGAAGATGCAAGTGCACAAGGAATTGGTTTTTCAGCTGTAGTTAGTCTTGGAAACAAAGCTGCAATGAGTGAAGTTGATGTCTTAAAGATGTTAGCAAATCACAAACAAACCAAAGTTGTAGTAATGTATCTTGAAGATATGGGAGATGGACAGGAATTTCTCAAAGTTTGTAAGCATATGACTAAAAAATTAAAAAAGCCTGTTTTAGTCCTCAAATCAGGCCGTAGTCCAGAAGGTGCAAAAGCTGCCATGTCTCATACTGGTGCCCTAATGGGTTCTGATGAAATCTATGATGCTTTACTAAAACAATCAGGAGCAATTAGAGTTGATACTATGGAAGAGCTATTTGATTATGCAACAGCATTTTCAAAACAACCACTTCCAACAGCAGGTGGTTTAGTTATTGTATCAAACGCAGGTGGACCTGCAATTATTTCCACTGATGCATGTTCTAAATCAGGAATTAGAATGGCAAAAATTGAGAGCATTCGTCCAAAAATTGATGAGGTAATTCCACCTTGGGGGAGTTCAAGAAATCCAGTTGATATTGTAGGAGATGCTGATTTTAATAGATTCCATAATGTTTTAGATCGAGTACTCAAACATTCTAACGTAGGCTCTGTCATCTCAATGTGTACTCCTTCTGGAACTCTAAACTATGATAAATTAGCAGAAGTAATTGTAGCAATGTCCAAGAAATACAAAAAAACAATGCTA
>JAOTUX010000252.1 GCA_029863665.1 Candidatus Nitrosopumilus sp. | reverse complement strand
TAAAGTATTATCTGATCCTACTACTATGATAACAACTGGCGAGGGGGTTAAAGGCTATAATGCTTTGTTTTCTAGTCGTTTTAATAAACTCAAACGAATAATTTCAGATAGACCAGAATCAAGAATGCTCAAATCAATAGCATCTGTAAAAACTGTAAAATTAGAAGATGATATGTATGTATGTGGACTTGTTACTACAAGAAATTCTGAAAGAAACATCACAAAATTGGTCTTAGAGGATCCTTCAGGCTCATTTGAGGGTATTGTTTTTGATGCTGAGTTACAAAAAACTGCGGATACTCTTCTAACTGATCAATTTGTTATGGCAAGAATAAATTTGGGAAAGAACTTGGGGTTTATCATTAAGGATCTAATTCTACCAGATATTCCAGAACAGATGGTTAACAAGTCAGAAACTGAAGCCTATGCTGTTTTTCTCTCAGATCTACACATTGGAAGTAAGTATTTCATGGAAGAAGAATTTACAGAATTTGTTTCATGGTTATCAAGTCCAGATCCAGTAGCAAGAAAAATTCGTTTTGTCCTAATAGGCGGAGATATTGTAGATGGGGTTGGAATATACCCAAACCAGAACAAAGAATTGGTTTGTCAAACCATTGAAGAACAACTTAAAAAAGTAGAGGATCTGATTGATAAAATTCCAAAAAATGTTAAAATCATAATAATGCCTGGAAATCATGATCCTGGAAGAAGGGCTCTTCCACAACCTGCCATACCAAAAAAATACAATTCAGGTTTATGGGAAAGAGAAAATGTAGTAATGGTTGGGAATCCATCTGTAGTTTCATTAAATGGCGTAAAAGTAATGATGTTTCATGGTCAGAGTATTGATGATATCGTAAAGACAACACCTGGTCTAAGTTATGATAAACCAACAAATGTAATGAAACATCTTCTTAGGGCAAGGCATCTAAGTCCAATTTATGGTAGTCAAACTCCTATAGCACCTGAGATGCAAGATCTTTTAGTAATTGATGATGTTCCAGATATCTTTCATGTGGGTCATGTTCATAGAGCAGAATTGGATATGTATAAGGGGATTTTATTGGTTAACTCTGGTTCGTGGCAAAAACAAACGCCTTTTCAGGCTAGTGTTGGAATGATTCCAAATCCAGGTATTGCAATCATGGTAAATTTAAAGACTTTCCAAGTTTTCCATGAAAATTATAACTCAAATTTAAACAATATCTTGCAAAGTTAAATCATCTTTGAATGTTTTTTTTACCATTTCAGATGAGATTGTGAGTTTGTATTTTTTTGTCCTGCCATGAATTCCTTGATGAATAATCCTTCCTGTGATAATTCCGGATAATTCAATTTCACTTAGCATTTGAGTGACTCTTCTTTGGGTAAGTTCATCTCGTCCAACAATCTTGCATAAATTTTTGTATGATGAGTAAATCTCACCCGTGGAAGGGCCATTTGCCTTCATAATTGCAAGAATAACCAGTTTTTCATGTAGTGGGTAAGATTTGAGGGAGGTTTCTTCTTTGTTTTCTTCAATTTTTTGAGAGGCTTCTCTAATATGCTCAATTGTAACTTTGTCTAGTTGTTGTCGTTCAGTAATCTCTCCAGCTACACGAATCAAATCAATTGCTCTTCTAGCATCACCATGTTCTCCTCCTGCAAGCGCTGCACATAGATTCAAGGCTGGCTCCTCAACAGAATTATCTACAAAGGCTTCATTGATTCTTTCTTCAAGAATTTTTTTAATTTGTTCAACATTATAATTTGTAAAAATAATCTCTTCCTCACCAAGACTGCTAATTACTCTAGGATCTAGTTTTTCTTTGAAGGTCAAATCATTTGAAATTCCCACTAAGGTTAGGGATCCTTGTTTTAATCTCTCATTTGCTCTTGTAAGTTGATATAAGATATCTTTACCAGTTTTAGATACTAATTGTGCAAGATAATCAATCTCATCAATTACAAAAATTGCGTTAAGTTTTTCTTCATCAATTTTAGTTAGTAATCTTTTGAAAACCTCACTTATTGCCAAACCTGTTGTTGGTAGTTCTTTTTCATTTAGATTTAATTGCCTACCTAGGCTGACTAGTAGTCCATAAAGGGTTGTTTCTTCTTTAGAGTTAGAATATACAAGTTTAATTGGAAAATTAGATTTTTCAACTCTTTCTTGTATTTTAGAAATTACTTTTTTTACGACTAATGTTTTACCCGTACCGGGTTTTCCATATACTAGAAGATTAGATGGTCTGGATTGTTTTAGTATTGGTAAAAGGGATTGGGTAACTTGTTCCTGTTCAGAATTTCTATGTAGTATAATATTTGGTATGTAAGTAAAATGTAGAATGTCTCTATTTTTAATAATTGATTTCCCGGACTCTGCTGCATCAAGTAATCTATCTATTGGATCAGACATCTCACACACCAATATTTCCACTCAATAATATCATAATGATATTCGAATTAAGAGAGTATAGAATAGAATACTAACTCTAGTTTAGTTTGTAATTAATTATTTTTAGTTAGGTTAATGATAGATTTTCAAAAAAAAATAAAATAAAAAATAGAGTGGAAATATTGGTGTGTGAGTTTTATATAATAAACTAACTTAACAAATTGTTAATCTCTTGTTAAGAAATTAATCATAAAGCCTGTTTTGACCCCTTTAT
>JAOTUX010000251.1 GCA_029863665.1 Candidatus Nitrosopumilus sp. | reverse complement strand
ACTAGTTTTTTAACTACTCATTTAATTAAAATTTTATAAATTTATTTTTTTCAAATATAAATAGCATCTTAATTAGTTGATAATATGGGTGTTGTATCAAAAGGTGCAAAATGCAATGTTGAGGACTGTGATCAAGATGGTGCCCGTTCTTTGAATACAACTAAAGTTGAAAATGCCGGATTACGAGTAAACTCCACTGGCAAAAAAACAGTTCTATGCAAAGAACATTACAAAGAATGGAAAAAAGAATCAAAAGATGATAGAGACCTTGAACGTGCTCGCTTTGACAAGTTTTAGTTTTTCTTTACTTTCTTATTTATTGGATTTTTAAAATAATCTTCACTTAGTTTGTCGTATAGTTTTCCTAGTTTTTTGTATAGTCGTTTTGGTTCCCTTGTTTTTTGACTACTTAGAACATATAATGCAAGAATTGGAAATGCAATTGTCGCATCTGCATAAACTGTAACCATTCCATTGTGTGCATCTTGAACTTTTCCCCAACTCTTGCCTTCTTGTAGTGTTGCACCTGACAATCCTCCCGTGTCTGGTCGTGCATCGGTAATCTGAATAATGTAATCTTGACCTCCGTCATTTCTTCTTAAAATTTGATCTAATAGTGGCCCTGTTTGCTGAGCCGTATTCTTTGGCACTCCTCCACCTAACTCTAAAATCCCTGATTTTTTTGAATCATACACGATAGCTGCCTGTTCAATAATCTCTCTGACAAAATCTAGATTGTATGTTTTGTTTTGCAGCCTATGTACTGCCAAATTCAATGCTAGTGATGAATCTTTAATCGTGGAGATATACACTGGGACATCATATTCGTATGCTGATGTAATGAAACTTTTTTCTGGATGCTTTGAATTTTCCTTGCTAATCTTTCCCATCACGTTGCAAAACTCTGCCGTTGTAAATGATTTATCAGTAAAGTCTTCTCCAAACATTTTCTGAATAATTTGATCTTCTGCTTCTAGTGTTTCATAAAATTTGATATATACATCTCTAATCCTGACAATTTCATTTTCGTATAATTTCATGTCATCTACATCAAAGCTTCCTTGTTTGACAGGTAATCCCCATGCAAAATGATCCTCGTGATACACGTTGGCACCTGTAGTTACAATCCAATCTACAAACCCTCGTTCGATTAATGTCTTGATGATTCCACCAAACCCCACTGGAGTCATTGCACCTGATACTGTAAGACAAATTGTTGCATTCTCTTTTATCATCTTTGCATAGAGTTTTGCTGCATCTCCAAGCTGTCTTCCATTAAACCCTGAATTTGCAAACACATTGACCAAATCTTCAATGGTCATTTCTGGATGTAATTTTATGTGGGGAATATTTTTGCCGTGAAATTTGTGCGGATCCATTTTTTAAAATAATTTTCTGCAGTAAATAATACTTACGTACAGATTTTAGACATGATCTTATTTTGTGCTTTCAAACAAATATCACTTATGTAAGGATGAATAGTAATTATTCTAAATGAAAGTTATTGATTTACACGATCCAAAACGAGTAAACAAAACTCCTGATGACGTTGCAGTTTTGTTCTCATCTGGCAGTTTCATCCAGGATAGTTTTATCATTTCTACAGTAGAACTGCGTTTGTATCGTGAAAGGGTAGATGAAAAGTTAGGTCTCTATTCTTTGATAACCTCCTTTGTGGATACTGACAAAGGCTCAGTTGAGATGATTTACGATGAAGGCTTTAGAGGAGAAAATTCCCTTCCAAGAGCAGCTGAGTTTCTCACTTCTAATCTTGGTATATCTGGTCTGATTTTGCGTTCAATTATCTCTCTACGTGAAAAAACCCTATAGTAATTTTTTAAAAAATTCAGATGTTTTGACTTTTTCCAAATCCTGGTTATTTGTATGACAAAATCCTGAGACGTGTATGCATTTGGGACATCCTTTCTTACATTCACATCTATTAATCAAAATGTGTGCTTTTTCTAAAACCTCTTCAAATTTCTCATATATTATCTTACTACATCCGTTTGCACCGTTTGCAGTATTATCATACAAATACAATACATCGTCATCAAAATATGCATCAATATCTGCAGTATCTGATTTTGTGACAATTTTTGCAGCATTAACAAATGTATGAGTAATGGTATGAATCAAGGAATCTTCTTTTGAGATACTTTGACTGTAAAGTTCAGATGGTATGTGAATCTCTACTGCAGAATGTTTTGAACTCCATGACAAGTCTTTCCAGTTGGGATGGGTTATTCCGTTAATTTTCCTTAATGTCTGGATGTTGTCATTTTTGTTTCCCTTGTAGTATCCTGTAATATTTTTTTCTAGATTGATTAGCCCATATCTTAAAATTATTTGGGAGTTGACTTTAGTTGGTATTTTTCTTTCAAATTTTTTGTTAATTCTTCGAATGTTCGTATGTACAACTGGAATTGTCTTTCTGTTTCTATCTAAAATTTCACAGTTTTTCAGGTATGCCTTTCCACCATCTTTTGTTTTTTCAAATTTCTCAACCTCGTATAATATGGAGTTCAGTCTGTATAGTGCCTTTTGATGTAGCTGATAGTACCCCGTAGGTATTCCTTTCTCTACAGAATTTTTTCCTGGAATGAATATTTTTACATTGCCTGAGGTTCCGCGAAGATTCATATTATTTGCATA
>JAOTUX010000016.1 GCA_029863665.1 Candidatus Nitrosopumilus sp. | reverse complement strand
AGGGACGATGTTCTTATGTTTCTTGAATATATATTAGATAACATTGGTGCCAGAAATTTTTATTTCATAAAACAGATGATTTCTACGAAATGCCTTAATGGTATTATCAATACCATAAACAATGAATCCCTTGTTGTTATCTGGCTTTGGGATTTCAATAAATGTTGATAAAAGAAAACTGATCATAAACAATAAACTAAAAAAAGAAAAACTAGAGTTTTATCCACACAAGATAAACCATGATGGAATAGTAATTGATGGACATTACGGCAATGTTTCATTTGAGGCAATGCGTTGGCTTGCAAAACACAACATTTCATTGTCTTTGCTAAATTGGAATGGTAAGCTTCTTAGTATTGCATTACCTGAGACTCCAAAGTCAGGGAGGCTTCGTGTTACACAATACCTAAAGTATTTGGATAATGATTTTAGATTTAAGATTGCGATTAAAATTATTAATAATAAAATCAGTCATTCATTGAATCTTTTAAAGGAATTATCAAGGTTTTACAATGTTGTAAACTTTAAAAGTTTTAAAAGACGCGTTGATGATGAAGAAAATCACTTTAAAATCAACTTGAAGCGCTTTAACGTTAAGAATAGTCAAGATTCTTTAAAATTATTAAAGATTTTAATGACTTTTGAGGGTAGAATTGCCTTACTATACTGGTCAGAGTTGGGTAAGATCTTTAAAACTTTAAGCCCTGCGTTTAACTTTAAAGCAAGAAAGAGTAAAGAATTATCAAGAAATTATAACGCGTCAGATGAGATAAACGCATTACTAAACTATGGATATTCAATACTAGAGGCCGAAGTAAGAAAGGCAATAAACTCTGTCGGTCTTGATCCAAGCATTGGATTTTTACATGAGATTACACAAAGCCGTACTCCTTTGGTTTATGACATTCAGGAGTTATTCAGATGGATTGTAGATTTGTCAGTCATTCAGGTATTGGAGCAAAATAATATTAAAAAGTCTGATTTTATAATTACTGAAAACTATCATACACGACTCAAAGAAAGTACGGCACATCTATTAATTGATGCAATTAGGTTCAATTTTGCACTCAAAGTGCCGTATAAGGCAGGAAAAAACTACTATTATTCAGTGATTTTAGAGGATACCGTAAAGCAATTGGCACACCACATCTTGGGCAAGTCAAAAGACTTTGAATTTGCAATTCCTGAAATTCATCTTGCAAGAAATGATGTCACAAATCTCAGAGAAAAGATAGAGTCCATGACACCTGAGGAGAGAAAGCAACTTGGAATTAATAAGTCAACTTTATGGTATCTTAAAAAGAATTTACAAGACAATAAGAGTTTTAAAATTTATGACAAAGTATTGAGTAAGATTCAATGAATTCTTTATAATGATTTAATTAAATTGATAATGATTGTGAGTGTTTAAAATCATTATTAATCTTGAATATTATAAATCATTTTTAGAAAAAGAAGAGAATCTAATCTTTGTTGGTTCTAAACTTTACTAGATAAATTCCCGCACCGACAAATCCTGTAACTGCTGGTATCATCCAAATCATACCGGATAGTCCACCAATTACCAGGGCTGATGAGTCAAGTGAGAGTAGTTCGCCTGCTACTGGTTGAGATGTTCCTAAACCTGCAAAGGTCCCCCTAATTTCAATTTCGGAGTCATCTTCTTCAAAATTAATTGTGATAAATCTGAATTGAGAATTAGATTCTATTTCGTTATAGGGGATTTGAATACCATCAATAAGAATAATGAACGTTTCATCCTGACCACTGGATTTTTTAGCATCTAATGATTCTCTTGGAATCTTAAAAGAAACGGTTCCTTCATTTGGTGATTCAATTTGAATAAACAGGGTGAAATTGTTTGGATCAAAAATTACATCCTTTATTTCTCCTCCTAACATGAAATAAGGTAAATCAAAAGTTCCTCCAGTTGGAATTTGTACCTCAAAAGTATTGATAGTTTCTGGATTTTCTTGCTTTGGAGTATATGTTATCGTCGTTTCTTCAATTTCCTCGTCATAAGATACTCTAACCAAATATTCTCCTGGATTCTTCCATAATGGTTTTTCAGCAATTAGTGTATGAGAATATTTACCATCAGGGGCAGGGAAAAATTGCACAATATCAACTAAATTTCCATCAAAAAATATTTGAAGAATAAGTGGAGTGTTGATAATGACAGTTTCCACTTGGCCTGAAATAACAATAGTATCGCCTTCGTCATAGTGATTATTATCAGTCATTACTGTAAGGAATTGGATTTGTGAACTTTGAGCAAAAACAGGGACAGTAAAAAATCCTAAGATCATTCCAATGACCAGTAGAAATCTCACATTATATCTCAAAATTTTGTGAACTTAAGATTGTCGTTAGGTTTATTGAAAATGTACCAAAACCTTAAGTTAATAAAATATTCAGAAACTTTATGGAAGAAAATTCGGAGGTTAAACCCACAAAATTACTAGTGTTAGTCCCTATTTTTCTTGGATTGTTGGGTGGAATTTTGGCATATATTGCACTCAAAGATTATAGTCAAGAAAAAGCAAATGATGCAATTTACTACAGCATAATAAGTTCTGTAGTGATGGTTGGACTCTATATTGTATTTGGACTTATTTACATGCAAAATGCATTGTCGATGATGCCCTTTTGAAAAAATAATTTCAAATTTATAAAAATTTGCGATCATCATTTAGAATGATCTCTCTTATTACGAACTTATGATGTTATTTCTTTAGTGATTCGAATTTTATTTTTTGCAGGATTTTTAGGAATAGTGTTACTTTTAGGCTCAATTCCATCTTCTATATCTAATCCAGAAGTTCTACCGTTTGCAAATCCAAACGCAGTAATTCACATGTCTAGTACTGCAATAGATATACTTGATAATCTCCCTGAACCAAAATCAGAAAATGAAAGGATGAAAAAATTTGATATTGGATTTTATGATAAAATTAATTCAAAAATTAACCTACAAAATGAAGAAACAGAATATTATACAATTATTGTATTTCTAAAAAATGACGATCCTGATGTTTATCCTAAAGGATTTGCCCCAAAATCAAAGTCTTTTGTAAATAAAATATCTCTTGCAAATAATCTAGAAAAATATCACGGTGCAACTGATGTCTATGTTGGTCACACCCTATCATTTGTAAGTGCAAAAATCCCTGTGTCTGAAATTCCCGTTATTGCAGATTATGAAAATATCTTCATTCTTGGAGATGGAGAATCTCCGATTAACTTCCAACTTAATATTTCTAAAAATGTGATTAACGCAGATAATCTTTCATTTACTGGCACAGGTGTTAAGGTTGCACTTTTGGATTCAGGAATAAATCAATTACCTCATGATGATTTACCTATTCCAAATACAATAATCAATCAAATATTTTGCACCAACAACGATTGCCCATCTTCTCTTCAAGATTTTGATGATGGAGTTACCGGAACAGGACATGGGACACATGTTGCTGGGATAATTGCGGGTCAAGGAATTGCAGACACTACAAAAAAAGGAATTGCACCTGGAGCACAATTATTCAATGTAAAAATTCCTGAAGGTGATCTGGAGGGAACAAGTAATGCTTTTGCAAAAGGAATGGATTGGGCAGTTACAAATGGAGCCAGAGTGATTAATTTGTCACTTGGAATAAATGCAGACGATGATGCTGGAATGTATACCATCGCAAGTCTGATTGCCGATGAGGCCGCAGATAAAGGTGCTTTTGTTTCTGCTGCTGCATGCAATAATCCAACTAGTCAAGATGACTTTGATGTTTGTCCTCCTGCAACGGGGGTCAACGTTTTAGCTGTAGGTGACATGGATGACAAAAACCAAGAGAATCCTATCAATTATGAAATATCATTCAGAAGTAGAATTGGTCCCCTCCCCGATACAAGACTAAAGCCAGAAGTAGTTGCTCCAGGAGAAAACATATTCTCTCCAGAAAAGACTTCTACAAACGGATATGCTGACTTTGATGGAACAAGTGCTTCTACTCCTCATGTTTCAGGATCGGGAGCCATTCTTTTGGATGCTCATCCTGAATTAATACCCCTAGAGACAAAAATGTCATTGATTGCAGGTGCAGATTGGAGAGGTCCTTCATTGTATACTGCTTCTGTACATGAATCAAGTCCTAATACTGACGTCAATGAATGGGGATTTGGATTGATTGACGTGACTGAATCATTGAATCTTATTGATAATGGAAAAGTAATCAAGGATACAAAAAGTATCAGTGAAACTAAAGAATACAACTTGTCTGTGACAAACGGACAACAAACTAAGGTATTTTTATCCTGGTTTAAACATCCTGGAGGTTCTGTCGAGAATCCAATTGATGTTTCGAATAGTAATTATCAGCTCGTGATAAAAGATCATAATAATCAGACTGTTATTGACAGCCTGTCAAATTTTCAAAATCCTGAATTTGTGGTATTCACACCCACGGTCACTTCAAGCCAATGGAAAATTCAGGTAAGTACATCAACTCAGGTCAAAAATATAGAAACTTTTGTCGTGGCAAGCACCCATCCTATAAGTATCATAGCCCCCTTAGGATGCATTCCAGATGATTTAGAAGCATATGATTGGATCGTTACAAAAGATTGTACCTTGTCAAAAACCAGTACAGCCTTTCATAATGTAATAATTGATAATAACGCAAGGTTGATTATTCCTAATGGATTAACTCTTGACATTGATTTTACAAATAATCATCTGTTAATTAAAAGTGGAAGCTCAGTCTTGATAGAAAATGGAGGAAAAATCACTTAAGATGACTAACAAAAATAATTCTTTAAAATTTCGAACTTTTGCTATGTACATTCTTTTTGCATTTATTTTCATTTTGGTGCTCAATACTCAAAATATCTATGCAGAGAATTCTGAATCAAAATCTCATGAAGTTACAATTTTTACTGATAAGAAGGTATACCAACCCAGAGACGAGATAGCGATTACTTTTGCAAATACCGGAAATGTGTCAGTCTCTTTCCATGCAAGTTCTGGAGGTATGACCATTAAATCACTTGACAATAATATTGTGCTTGCAGGTGGTGGAGGTTATCAGGCAAGTTGGTGGATGGAACCAAATCAGAACAACACAATAACTTTTGGTCCCTTTAAAGGAATATCAAATGGAATCTATGTTATTAATATGACCTATGCAGTTCCAGAAGGAGAAAATGAAAGCCTTGTGGCATATCACCCTACAAATCAATTTGAAATCGCATGTAAAAAGGGGTTAGATCTTATCTTCAAAATTACTGATGATTCACCAGCTTGTGTACGTTCTAATTCCATTTCAAAGTTGATTGAACGTGGTTGGGCAAAACCATAGTTCTGTACAATATTATTAATTCCAACTAAACCAAGTTTTAAAAATTGAAACTTAAGACCAACACCGATTAGGTACTTGGTGAGAGTTTCAATTACATCTAGTATTGCAAATTAATATTTAGAGAATGCCATTCATTTTAACATTAACTAGGAAAAATACCAATTCAATAATAATTTTAAAAATTGCAGAAGTCAAGTTCCAGCGGGAGCAGTACTCTTACGCATGAAACACGAGCATTAGATCAAATCCGGGGGAATTGATCTGCGATGACTGCTCGTTTGACTATTCTGCACTTCTTTTGCAAAATAAAATTACTTAAGAATATTTCAGTGTCACAAAAATTTGTTACACTCTAAAATCAATTCTTCAATTAATTCCTCAATAAAGTAATCTTGAAAGGTTTTAAATTACTGTTTTTTGTACGTTACACGGGCGATAGTGTGTCAGAAGTTGAAGATGTTCTCATAAGGCGATTCTATGAAATTCAAGCAAAGAGAAAACGAAGATCATTGGGTTCTATGAATTTTTCAAGAGTTCTAAGTGTTTCATTGCGTGAAAGTATCGAAAAATAAAAAATTAATTCAACGTGGTTGGATAAAATCATAATCTTACCAAGACTAAACTTTAGAAAAACTCTCATAAAATTCTGCTAATCAATCTAAACCCTTAAGTGGTTTTTTTGAGAAAAGAAATAGATGGCATTAAAATCGTTTTTGGGATTAATCTTCTTTTTTGGAATTTTTTCAATCATGATTATCGGACCTGTGTATGGTCAATCTGAGAATTTTCCAGATATTTCCAAATTTGATCTAAATACTAGTTCTTCACCGGAAAATTTAGAGGAATCTATAAAATTTTTCAACTTTAACAACAATTACCCCACTTCTGATGAAGAATTTGATGATAATCTAAAAGTTTTACCTTTCAGTACAGCAGTGATTTCTTCTAGTTCAAACACCACAGATTCGCTTGTATTTGAAGGAATTGTTAGTGACAGCAAATCTGCTCCAGTATCTGATCTTAATGTAAACTTGTTTGGAGCGATAAATTATGCAAACGATATTACAGACTCCCAAGGGCATTATGCTCTCTACATTGACCCAGGGAATTACTCATTGTTTATTCAATCATCCTCCAGCCAAAATTTACCAAACCTCCCTGACTTTTTTAGAGTATATTCTTCTGAAAATTTTCCCATCACAACTGATACTATCCAGGATCTAACTTTTCCAAATGTTTCTTTGGATGTAACTGTTCTTGACTTTGATGGACAACCAGTAAACGATGTATCTATAACTGCTACAGCATCTGAGGATGAGTCAAATGCTTTTGCTCAAACTATTGATTTTAATTTTTATCTTAGAGAGAAAGGCCAAACAAACAGTGCTGGGCAAACTACGCTAGATCTATTTCAATCATCGATGATTGAATTTGTTATACGGCCACCTAAAGATTCTGAGTTGAAACCATTTGCAGTCAGTATGCCAGTTTCCAAGGATTCAAAGATCACATTTCAATTTCCTGCTCCTGTACAATTTGAGGGAACGATAAGGTTTGCAGATGGAACTAGAGTACCTAATTTTCTAATTTCTCTTTATAGTTATCTGAATAGTTTTTATGATATTACAAACTCTCAAGGTCACTACTCTATGGAGGTAATCCCTGGGAGCTATCACATGTATTCTTTTGATTATTCTAATTTAGATTATCCAAATCTACCTCAGAGATTCATTTTGAGTTTACTTGATCCTGTTGATATTTCAAGTGATACGGTTCTTGATTTGACCTTACCAAATGTTTCACTAAAGGCAACTGTATTGGATTTTAATGGAAATCCTGTTAGCGGCTCCTCTCTAACTGCGACTGGGTATGATAATTTTTCCAAAAATAAAACTCCTAGCAACAAATTTGATTATAAATTTGCAGACAGTTCTCTGACAGATAAATCTGGCAAGGCCACACTTGACTTGTTTTCATCATCTGGAATAAACTTGGCAATTACCCCTCCCGCAGGCAGTGACCTCAGACCGTTATATCTATCAGAATTATCTATTACAGAAAATGAAGAAAGAACATTTATTCTTGATTCAATTTTCAACGAAAAAAATCCTACTACCGACATAAGAATACCTACGGGAACCTCAATTCCTGGTTGCGAAACCAATTTTACATGTTTTCTTCCCTATGATTTACAGGTCTATCGCGAGTCTACTGTAGTTTGGTCAAATGATGATTCAGCAGCTCATACGGTAACTGCTGGAAGTGCATCAGATGGGCCGTCAGGTGAATTTGATAGTAGTTTGTTTATGTCAGGAACAACTTACTCTCATACATTTGATGACCCTGGAAAATTTGAGTATTTTTGCATGGTTCATCCTTGGATGAATGGCATTGTAACAGTTGTTGAAAAAACTCTCAAGAGTTCTTCAGGTGGAAATGAATGGGATACTCGACCAACTTTTGGTGAAAGCCATGAGACCAATAATGAACTAATCGTCGAAAATGGATTTACTTTCAATTCTAACCAGTATTCTCTAACCGATAATCATCACACTGACTTTGCTCAAGAATCAATAGTCCTAGGAACAACAAATTCATTTTCAGCCAAAGTATATGCTGATAAGAAATTAAAAGTACAGGAATTTCTCTTCGGAATTCCTAATGTTGGAGAATCTCACCTAGCAGAACTTGGAATAGAGGTGTGGTATGATACAAATGGAAATGTTGATGATGTTAAGGTAATTCAAAAATCAAACGTAATTGATACGTCCAGTCTTGTTGTAAGTCATGCAAAATCTAACTGCATATCATCTGATCAAGTACCAAGATGTGATACTACAACAGTTTCAATGACGTTTCTTGAACCACTACAGGACAATGTAATGGCAATAAAGGCTATTGATTTCAAAAATAGAGATCAGCGAACCTACCTTAATGATGGTTTTGATATTTCAGGTGAATCACTAAACCCAATGCAATCAAATATGATTCCATCTACTGTACGCGATGAAGGTCTAATCAAAGTCACACAGGTTGCAAAGTACAGTCCATTTTGGATAACTGATGATGAACGAATGTTTGAAATGAACAGTTTTGGCTCATTCAAGCAAATAAATCAAGAGTTTGAGCGGTTCCAGGATTCAGGCGAGGCAAAAAACAGACTACATTCAGGATTTGCGGGAAAAATTAAAAACGAGCAAACAAAAGCAACTGAAATCTTTGATGCATCCAAATTAATTTCAGAGTTGCCAGACAGTTTTGGGCATCATATTGAGATCAAAGAACGAATTACTCAAGAGATGATGCAAGAAATGATTTTGCAAGAGCAATCTGCACAAGAAATTGTAGATAAAATGGATAGACAAACAAGAGAATACTGAATTTAATTCTTGATTTTGCCTATCAATAAAATTACTTTCCCTATCTTCTGAGCGCTAATTTTGACCATACTACTAGAATGAAATCTTCCACAATTAGTGCAAAATCTATCCTCTTGACTATATTCCCCCGCGTCAGGTGAGGTAGACCCTAATTTGAACCCCCAGTCACAATAAAACCTAAAATCATCAGTTTGATGAAAAAAATCTTCTTCAAATTTGAACCCAACAAAATGGTTTCAAATGAAAAATTATTTAATAATAAACAGACTCGTAAAATTATGAGAGGTCTGTGTCACCGATGCCAAGCCAATAACGTGGAATTGGAACTTGATGAAAACAAAATTCCCATTTGTATCAAATGTCGAGATCCTCTTGATGTTGATCATTGATAACATCATTTATGAGTAAACATTATTTAATTTTCTATTTCAGAGATAGGGATTTGAACGATCACTTTAAAACCCGCCCCTGGCACCTTTTCTGAACACATCCATTCTACATAATTTTTATAAACAAGGCCACCTCTAGGATTTCGACATTCATGGCAGGAAAAAAAATCACTAAAAAAACTTCAAAGGCAAAAACACAGAAATCAAAATCAAAGGCAAAAACTCCAAGTAAAAAAGAGACAAATGAAGATTATGGTGAAGGTATAGCCATAATTGATGATGATCTCACAATTGATCAAGAAAAAATTAATGAAGAAAGAAGAGCTTATCTCGAAGAAGCAAGATCTCAAGAGGCATCAGATTAAGCAATCTTTATTCAATCCTAGTTGATATACTAACATATGAGAGCATTATGCCTAATTACAGTTAAACCTGGCAAGGTCGATACGGTCGTTCAAATTTTAAAGAAAAAAAGAAAAATAATCAAAGATGTATTGGTAGTAACAGGTAGAGCAGACATTAGTGCAATAATGCGCGGCACGATTGATGAAATCAATCAAATGGTTATAGATCTTAAAAAAATCAAGGACATCGTTACAACTGAAACGTTAATTGAAGTAGAGGTGGATCTAGGTTGGTAAGAGCGATTATTTTGGTTAAATCTCCCAAAAAATTGATAGCTGCACGACTAAGAAAGGTCAACTGTGTACGTGATTCCTTCCCAACTAGTGGACAATTTGATGCAGTGGCAATTGTCGAGGTTGTAGAATTAGGCCAAATCAAGAATATTGCTACCCAGATTCAAAAAATTAGTGGAGTAGAGAGGACAGAAACTATGGTAGAAGTCCAATAAAAAAGAATTTAACATACGACTGTTGAGAGATTAATATGAATATCAAAAAGGTTGGAAATGTAATTTTGGCGGTAAAAGATATCGATAAATCAATATCTTTTTACCATGAATTAATAGGACTTCCAATTAAGAATCAAAGACGATCCTGGGTGGATCTAGGAACTTCAGGAGCTTTACTTAGTCTACACCCAGCTTCATTAACTGCAGAGCATATAGGAAGTTCCATCGATAATGGAATAACAGTAGGATTTTTGGTAGGAGATGTTCAATCCTCAGTAGATGAATTGAGAAGCAAAGGAGTTACAATTTATCGTGATATAGTAGAACGTGACGCTGGAAAGAATGCCGTGATTCTAGACCCTGATGGATATCTAATCTCTTTATTTGAACCAATATTTAGAGATAAAAGCCAACAGACTAGTGGATATCATGGTTTCACCCCAGCTTAAATTAATTTTTTAATTTTTGAAACAATGGAATTAATGTCTTTTTCTTTTGCATCAATCGAAATATAAAAAGTCATGTCATTTTTTTGGAAAATAATGATGGAAACTTTTTGATGGTCAAGTAAAACGTAGTTTAACTTACCGATTGAACTTAAAGAACCTTTTCTAAGATTCATTAAAGTTGAAAGTATAAAAAATTCGTTTTTGACCTGTTCAGATTTCAATAATGGTTTTACATCAGATCTAACAATTCCAGTTAACGTTCTACCATATGCATTAATTACTCCTGCATATCTAATACTAGATGAAATTTTGAGAATGTGTTGACATTTTTTTCTGTAACCAATAACTATATCTTTCCATTTTTCAGCTGGAGTTTTTACCATATTGAAAGTTAAATTTGAAATTAATAAGGATTCGCTACCTGATGGTGAATATTAAAAAAATAATAACTAAACTTGCTAAGACTGTTTTTTTTCTAATCTTTTCTTCAATTCAAGATTTTGTTTTAACAATTCATCGTTTTGTGTTTTTAAAATTTGAATAGAGTTTTTTTCAGAATATAGTGGATGTCCTGGAGGTATTATTCCTGAAGAATTCATACTCGTTAGTCCGGAGACATGTTGATGATACATTCGTTGAAAACCATCTAGTTTTTTATGGAGATGTGATGCCCTTTGAACAAATTGATCTTTCACCGGGTTTTCAAAAGTTTTAAACATTGGCGGATTTATTCCAGGAGGTAATCTTGGGAATTGAAATACCCTATGGGGAATATCATAATCAAGGTCATATAGATTTTTTAATTCTCTTAAGACAAAATCATCCATAAATATTGTGATTTTTCACTATATTTTTGCGTTCCTTTCGGCGTTTGATATACCACAAAGTGTATTTTGAGTTCGTTTTACTCAAATTGAGCTGATCGCAGATCCTTATAGATTAGCATTTTGGATCGCTAATACGCATGACCAATCCAAATAAAAGATGTCTCAAATGCAACAAAAAGATCAAAGGAGAAGAATTACACAAAATTGTAATTTATGTAGTACAAGAGAAATTTACAGAACATCATTATGAACACGTTGAATGCCCAGACAAATTCACAATCTAGAAATTAGTAGTAATTAGTTTTTAAATTGTGTTTATAAATTGTGTTTTTAAAATTTTAGAAAATTGTATTGAATGATTAGAATAAAATTTAACTAGAAATAAAAAAAGTTGTTACAAAGTAAATTCTAAAATTTCTATGTGGATACTAACTTTTTGGAAATTAATTTTATGTGTTATTTTTTAATAAATGAAAAATTTTTAATTTTGGTTATTTTTATTATAAAGA
>JAOTUX010000250.1 GCA_029863665.1 Candidatus Nitrosopumilus sp. | reverse complement strand
ACCATAAATCCAGGGATTATTCTATGAAAAAGAGTTTCATCGTAAAATCCTGATTCAGCCAATCCAATAAAGTTATCAACATGGTTTGGTGCATCCTCAGGGAAAAACTCTATTACAATATTTCCAAGGTTTGTTTCTAAAACAGCAAGTTTTTCGTCATATTGTGCAAATGACTGATTTCCAAATCCAACTAAAAGTAACGATATAGTTATTGCAAAAAATATTCTATCCAATAATTTTTTTCCAAAATGACTTACTTAAAAGCTAATTGTATTAGTTTTTAACATGTAAAATAAATCGCATAACATGCAACCTGATGAAAAAATTCAGGCACACTTAGTTTCAGTATGGAGAGAATCAAAGAAATTCTTTTCAATTGGTGGAAGAGAAGGTATGTTAATCCTAACAGACAAACATTTGATGTTTGTACATAAGACAAAAGCTAAAATGAATTGGTGGAAGGCTATTACGCAAAGACAAGTGATAAACTTTGTCAAATCAAAAAATACAATGATTCGTCATGATGGTTATGATGAAGAGGAATTAATTGGTGATTTAGAGGATGACAGGAATGTCGAATTGGGATTTGATGACATCAAAGATATTAGTTTTGAAGAAAAGAGCTGGGGAAGTGTTTTACAACTAGAGTATGAAAAAGATGAAAAACAGGAAAAATTTCAGTATGCAATAGTACAGGATTGGGTAAAATACCCTGCAAAAGAGCCTACAAAATACATGAAGGTAGATTGGGAACCTTTTGTGCAATATATTAAAGACAGGCAAAAATTTACAAAATAAAGTTGGGAAAAATCTATGCTGTTGGTGTTGGACCGGGTTCACCAAAATATGTTACTGAAATTGTAAAAGATATTGTTCAAAACTGTGATGTTATAATTGGTTACAAATACACGTTAAAAACAATAGAAAATCTAATTGAGGGAAAAGAGATCTATGAGATAACAATGAATGATCAAGAGAAATCTTATCAGAAAATTCTTCCTCAACTTGGAGATAAAACATTAGTAATACCATTTACTGGAGATGTGAATTTCTCCGAATCAGAAGTTGTGGATAGATTGATAGAGATTTTTGGTGAGGTGGAAATTGTTTCAGGTATTAGCTCAATTCAAGTTGCAGCGTCAAGAGCTAAGGTTCCACTTGATAAATCTAAAGTAATTACAATGCATGTTACAACTCCAATTGAAGATAAAAAATTAGAATTACAAAAAGCATTGATTGATGGTTTTAGTGTGATTTTAGTTCCAAGACCATGGCCAAAGCAACCAGACAAACATTTTATGCCATCTGAAATAGCTGTTTATCTTCGTGAACACAATTTTGATACTACTAAGTTGAGAGTTCATGTTTTTGAGGCAATAACAACTGAAAATGAAACCAGATTTGTAGGAAGTGTTAAAGATCTGGAAGGGAAGGAATTTTCTGATTTGTCAGTAATGGTGTTTAATCAGACAAGTTTGGATTCATACATGAATTATAGATGGCAATGGGAGAATTAATTTCCTAGATTTTTACTTTCACCTAAAATTAAACTGTCAGAATTTGGAAATACATATGCTACAATTTTCATCCAATTATAACTGGGATCATACAATCTGTAGAATCCTGAATCAGAAAATGTTATGTTAACTGATTCTCCCGGTGCAATCTCTCCAGTTGCAATTTTTCCATCTGGAGTAAAGGGATTATGACGATCACCATAATTTTCTTTTCCACTAATAATACTATGAGATGCTACATCATCATTTACTATTGTAATTGTGGCACCTGGTTCTACTGAAATTCTGTCATCAGAAAAGTATCCACGTCTAAGTGCATCTGCTAGTTTGTTTTGTATTGAAGTTGTTTGATCTTGAACAGAGCTTTCAATATAGCTGCTTGTTACTCCCTGCAAAGACGAACCCTTTAGAATATGAATTATTAGATCAGTATTTTTAGATGATGATAGTGTCGTATCTATTTTTGAGAGACTAGATAGTTTTGTCGTATATAGAATTTTAAAAGATTCATCAGATGTTGTGATTCTGCCAGTAAACCCGTAAATTGCTCCATTTTTACTTTCTTCAACTAACCTACCAAAAAAGCTAATTGAAGTATCAAATCCGTTTGAACTTTCAATGTTTCCATTAAGTCTAATATAGCGGCCCTCGCGCAAAAATTTTCCTTCTAATTCAGATATAATAAATTCCTCATCATCTAATGTTACAAAACCATCCTCTGTAAGAAAATTGATTGTGCTTCCTTGTTGTTGCTGAGAAGATAATGCCAGATCAATTTCGGATATTCTGATAGATTCTTCAGTTACAGCAAATCCAGAGCCTTCTATAAGAAACGCCTGGTTTTCAGAAACTTCGGCATATGATTCGTTAATAAAATACCCAGATGAAACAACAAGTAGTGTTAATAGTGTAACAATTGTCTTCACAACATATGTTGTTTTAATTTGGTTTATAATTTACTACTAAATAATTTTAGATAAAACTAACAGTTAGTCTAAACACAAATTTTGAGACTGTTTTTACTAAACATGGTTGTTTAAATAAATCAAAAAATAATCCAAAATTAGAAACCGGGCATCTCAAAACCTTCCTCTTTTGCTAGTTCTATCATGTAAAATTCAAGATATCCTCCTGCTAGAAGAAGGACAACTACAAT
>JAOTUX010000249.1 GCA_029863665.1 Candidatus Nitrosopumilus sp. | reverse complement strand
TACTCCTGTAAGAATAATTCTGTCTCCCGGCCTTGAATTATCCACCAAGTCCTGCCTAATTGTGACATCAATATAATGAGGAAGTTGACCTGGAGGCAAATCTTCAGGAAGCTCCTGCAATCTAAGTATTTGAAAGTCAATGAATTTACTATCTTCTGGTTTTAGCTCAAAGTCTCTTTGTTTACAATTGGGATTATCACACACTACAGGAATTTTGACATCCATTCCTTTTAGCTGAATTACTTTGGTTTGATGTTCATCTGGACAAACAAAGACAAGTTCTTTTGCAAGAGGCTTTACTTCAGATGCTCTAACTACCATTCCTGAAACGCTGGTAATCTTTCCTATAGTTTCAGCATTGATTTGTCTTAGACTTCTCTCAAGGGGATAGTTTACAAGTCTTGCTCGAACTTCATCTTTGATTTTTTCAGCATAATCAGGAAATCTTGTCTGTAATGCTTCTTTGATTGCCCTAGAGAATGCATCAAAGATTCTATCTGGATTTTGAGAAAAGATTATTTCAATTTCGGGTTCTATTACTAGATCATTGTAATCAACGATAATATACTTGGCATTTTTTGGCATCATCTCATCTATTGCCTCTACATACTTGTAGATTCCATGTTTGTCTTTGAATCTAGTAAGAAATTCTTTTACTTTATCTGATAATGCAGAATCAGTAAATGTACTAGCTTGAGCGTTGCTCATTTAGATCTCCTGTAATTTGTTTTTCAAACTCTTTGCTGTTATCATAGATAGTTTTGTAGAAGATGTTTTCCTCTACAGTTAATTTGTTGTATAATTCTGAATTTAATTTGATAGAGTCTGCAAGTTTTACCAGCTTGCCTCTTCTCATTCTAAATAATTCTAACATCATGCTTTCAACTTTATCAAAGTCATCACGATTCAATGCCTTCATACTTTCTTTTAGCTTGATGTAAAAGTGAGGATCAAGTGTAGATATTTGATATTCTCCAACCATCTTTTCTTTTGATAATGCCTGTTTTAGTTCAGTAATCATATCTGGAGAGTCTAATGTTCCAAGTTTGTTATCATCAAGGATTTTTCCAATCCACTGAGGCATGTTATTTACCTCACCTTGAGTGCCCTCAATGGTAACTCCTGCAACATTAAATTTGAAATCCTGATCAACTGTAACTTTAGCATCCTTTAGGCGATATCCAATTGAATGTACTTTTTCTACTTTATCTATTTCCATGTGAGATCACTTATCCTCCTTTAGATACTCAAGTATCGGATCAATTAATTCTGTTAACAATTTAGTGAGATCAATTGATCCTAATTAATCCAAGGTTGATCGCACATGTATTATGACAGATTTTGATTTGAACGTATAGTATGTTACAATAACCAATTCGGATTTATTAATGGGGATTAGGCCTTGGTACTCATGTCTGCAACTGGTATGTGGGTAGAAAAGTACAGGCCCATGAAACTTTCAGAAATAGTAAACCAAACTGAGATTATCGGTAGTTTAGAAGCTCTGATCAAGGATCCAACAGATATGCCACACTTGATGTTTTCAGGTTCTGCAGGAGTTGGAAAGACAACTGCTGCATTGTGCATTACAAGACAGATTCTAGGTGAATATGCCAAGGATTACACACTTGAGCTAAACGCATCAGATGAGAGAGGAATCGGGATGGTAAGGGAGAAAGTAAAGAAATTCTCAAGATTTGCTGGAATGGCAGAGGTTCCATTTAAGATCATTATTTTAGATGAAGCAGATGAGATGACTGCAGATGCACAAACTGCTCTTAGACGAATCATAGAAGATACTGCAAAGATTTGTAGATTTATCTTCATTGCAAATAATATTTCAAAAATCATAGACCCCATTCAGAGCAGATGTGCTACTTTCAAGTTTACATCAATTCCTCAAGAAGATCTCATTGCCAGATTAGAGATGATTGCCAAAAAAGAGAAGGTAAAGACAGACAAAAAGGGCCTAAAGGCAATTTATGAGTATTCAGAAGGAGACTTGAGACATGCCATTAATCTATTGCAGGCAACTGCAAGTCTTGGAGAGATTACAGTAGAGAATGTTAAGTCATCAGCAGGACTGACAAAAACCAGTGATGTTGATGAGGTTTTGAAGATGACATTATCAGGAAAAATAATTGATGCAAGAGAGAAGATGATAGAGTTGATCAAAGTTTACGGAATGTCAGAATCGGATTTTCTCAAATACATCAATGCGTCTGTTTTCAAGTCAAAACATGAAAAACTATCGGATATTTTAGAGGTAATTGCAAAATATGATTATAGAATTCTGGTTGGAGCAAATCCTGAAATTCAATTATCTGCAATGCTAGCAGAGATTGGAAATATAAAGAACTAAACGCAGAGAGAGCCTATAAGGCTTTTGGTAACCCACAATGAATGGGAATGTAGCAGATAATGAGTCTAAAGGAGTCCGCCGGCTCCAGCTTGCGAAACCCATGATTTTTTCGGGTTTTCATTTTGTACCTCTTTTCACAATTTTTAATTTCTTTATTTTGCTTTTTCCAAATGGAACATCACAAGGATGACTCCCATGCCAAAAGATACCCTCAAATCAGTCTTTTCCAAAAAAATGATCATACAAGATGAAGTTTAATCTCAGAAAATTTGGTCTGGGTCTGGGACCTGTATTATTTTTTCTAATTCTGTTT
>JAOTUX010000248.1 GCA_029863665.1 Candidatus Nitrosopumilus sp. | reverse complement strand
ACTAAAACACAATAAACCACTGCCCTCACTCCATACATTTCTAATGAAACGATATGATGGTTCACTACCCATATCATGACATATTTCATTTACATTTAACCTCCTGACTGTCAGGATAATCCGGACTGTCCTGACTGTCCTGACCCTATTTTTGATGATTTGATGTAAATTATGGGCTAATCAGGCACAAAAATCGGGCAAATTGCACCAAACTGCCCAATTTTTAAAAAGTTCGCAATTATACTATAATCTAAATTCGATGTTACGGTTTTTCTGTTTTAATGAGTCTATGATATTGATTCTGAAGAATCATGGTTGCATGCAATTAAGAGTCATTCAGACAGTCTCAAACTGTTTTTCATGAAATGATTTTTGAAAATTCATCACAAATCCATATTAACCATACAATTATTCAGACATCATACAATGGCTCCACAAGCATACTCCAAGGTAGTAAAGGCAATCACATCAAAGAAACTAAAAGAACCATTCACTCCGATTCAGGCAATCAAAATTTGCAGGCCAAAAAATCCTGGCACCTTTAGAAAGATATTTGCATCATACAGACGAGGAAATCCAAACGGGCATGCACCGTTATTCATACAGCTAAAAGACGGAACCTACAAGGCAATAAGACCATTTAAGAAATAATTGATCAAGTGTGATCATGAATTGATTTTGATAAATTAGTTTAAAAATATCTTTTATTTTTTTAGTTTATTTCTAAAATAATACATTGTTTGTCCAACAACACCTACACTGATCAAAAGAAATGAAATTAACATTCCTTCAAATTCATCGCTCTTGTACTCTTCTTTGTCAACATATCAACTTGAAAGCAATGATTTACACTACAAAGATAGGGCATAGATCATGTTCAAGTTAAAGAAAACATGTGGTTAGAGATTACTAAGAGATTTTTATTACTCCATTAGATATCAAAACCTGAAGCCCTTTAGTAAATTCATAGTTGGAAATTAAGTCTCTACTCCACCAATCCGCATTATTACGTACCCATTCAGAAATTGTCTTTGTTTCTTCTGGAGTTATCTTTGTTTCTGGAATCGCAATGATCCCTTCGGCGATTAAGAATTGCATTCCATCAGTATACGTATCATCGCTAATTTGACCATTGGCCCACCAATCCGCATTATTACGTACCCATTCAGGAATAACCGGTTCTTTTACTACCCCAAATTCCAAGTCACGCATATCAAAAACATGTCCACAGCATTTTCGAGGTGGTGTTATTTCCAACACCATTTCATGTGACCCTATTTTCTTTGGAGAAAATGTAAAATTAACATCTGTGATTTCTCCTCTATTAATGAATTTAGTAACCGATTTAACATGTTTTAGATTGTCCGGATCTAAAATTGTTAGATGTACTTCTACCTGTCCATAAACTGCATCAGATTCTAATAGTTGTTGTATCTTTGTTTTAACTTCTATCATATTACCTAATTCAACTATGGGGCGTGAAACTTTAGCATCTAAAAATCTGTAACACCAATCCCCATCCGCAGAACATTGATAGTTTTTGGTTTCAGCTAGTATTGTGGATGGATTGATAATCAGCATTAATAACGGTAAAAAAAGTATTATTTTATTCATTATTGTATTGTCTATTTCTTTTTATTATTATTTTCTATCGTTGTCATTTTTGTAACTTTATTTAGATTGTATTATGGGAAAACAAACAACGATTAAAAAAAGAGATAATTGACTATCCAGAAAATCAAATCACGACAAACACCCAAGCATTATGATTTTAACTAGGAAAAGTATTAATTCAATTTCTATTTTTATAAATATCTCATTTTATGACTTGTAAAAGTAGACATAGTCTATTAATCACATACCATATCAATTCTCATTGTGGTGTGATTTTTCAATCCCAAATTTCTAACTGTTTTTATAATCTACAATTTTTATATTTTTGATTGAAGAAAGAATACAACGTAGCCATAATTGGCGGTGTTTTTGTAATAATAGCCGCAATTATAGCGGCATCTCCTGACTTCATAGGGGAACCAAGAAATGGTTACGTAATTTTTGTTTACGATACACCAAGTTTGACTTCAGTAGACGGTATTGAAGGTCCTGATGAATGTTCAGACCGTAGTAAATGGTGTTATGAATTTACAAAAATAGAGATGATGGAAACTGACCAAGATTCTCAAACTAATCTAAGAATCAATTTACAAATAAAGGATGATTTTGGTTCAGAAAAAAAAGGACAAATTTATGTATCCATGACCGTCATAACCCCCAATTCTAAAAATCTATACGATCCAAAACTAATTGATATAACCAAAGGCGAACCTGGTAAAGCTCCTTTTGATGTTTCCTTATCGACTAAAGGTCATTATTCCTTATTGTTTGAACTTATCTCCACCGAAAAAAATGATAACCCCCATGTTTTTCACACCTATGCAATAGATTTTGATTTTCCATAAGAAAATCCTTTTAAGAATTTGAGAGAACTGATTAGTCCACAACTACTGACGTAGGGTCTGAGATCCCCCTGGGAGGGATCAAATGGATTTCCCTTATAGAAATCAAATTAAAGTTTTAGATCTATTGTGTGACTTTGTCACTGTAGATTTTCTTGTACAAAAATATAATATAGAAATATTTAATTTATTGATATCATTGATATTAGAATTTTAAAAATAATTAAATATTCTG
>JAOTUX010000247.1 GCA_029863665.1 Candidatus Nitrosopumilus sp. | reverse complement strand
ATGATGGGGAACCAGATGACAAGATAATTTGTGTTTCAATAAATGATCCAAGATACCTGCACACAGTAGATATTGCAGATATTGAAGATCACTATCGTTCTGAAATTGGACACTTTTTTCAAGTGTATAAAGATCTAGAAGGGAAAAAAGTTGAAATCCTAGGATGGAGGTCATCAAAGGAAGCAAAGACAGTAGTACTAGAATCAGTAAAAAGATACAAGAATACGCTACAAAAGTATTAAAATTTACATTTTAGTGACTACAAAATATATCATGTCAAAAATCTGTGCACATTTTTCATGTGAAAACAAAGACGTTACTGCAAACACTAAAGGATGTGAAGAGTGTGATAAAGAACATCTTCCAACAGTAGCATTAAGGATGTGTCTAACTTGTGGACACGTAGGGTGTTGTGATTCATCTATCGGAAAACATGCTACAAAACATTTCAAAGAAACAGGTCATCCTGTAATAATAGCAGTTCATAAAAACCCTTGGAAATGGTGTTATATTCATGAAGAGTATTATTAAATTGTCAATCTATGATTAATTTGATTCTAAATTATGTAAGATATTAGATAAAATTTAACAGGATGATAAATTATAAGAATTTTGAATTAAAATAATTTCAATAGAATATATTTTTATGAATAATCAAAATATATCTTCAAAATATATTCACCTTCATAATAGATTACCAAAATATCAAATCGTATTTAAACAAAAGATCAGATTTGCGTCAAGTTCACACACAATGTCACTTCATTTTTTAATAGTTACAAATTAGCCAAATTAGATGAAAGAGTATAAGCTTGGCAAATGGGATCTCTCAGAACTTGCAGACAGTCCAAAGAGTCCAAAATTTCATAAACAGATTCAAGAGTTAGAAAAACAAGCCAAAAAATTTGAAAAAATAAAATCAGAACTAAATTCCAAAATATCATCTAAAAAATTCCTAAAGATTATGCATGAGATTGAAGAGATTTCTGAAAAAATGAGCAAAGTTGGAGGATACGCATCGTTATCATATTCTTCAGATACTCAATCAGATGAAGCAACGTCTCTATTAACAAAAATGTCAAAATTAGGTTCAGAAATTTCAAACAAAATATTATTTTTTGATTTGTGGTGGAAGACACAAGTAGACGAAAAAAATGCAAATAGGCTCATGAAAGATACAGGAGAATTAACAGAATATTTGTCACACAAAAGACTATTTGCAAAATACTCCCTCAGTGAACCTGAAGAGAAAATCATCAACACATTAGACGTTACAGGCATTTCTGCACTTGTAAAGCTGTATGATAAAATAACTAATGCCTATGAATACAAAATGAAAATTGGAAATAAAACTAAAACAATGACAAGAGAAGAACTAACAAACTATGTTAGAAATACAAATCCAAAAATTCGTGAAACAGCCTATAAAACAATCCTTACAAAATATACAGACAACAAAGGGGTAATAGGGGAAATATACCAAAACATTGTTCTTAATTGGAGAGATGAAGGTGTTGAAATAAGAGGGTACAAGAGTCCAATTTCCATGAGAAATATTGGGAATGACATAGATGATCAAACTATTGAATCGTTACTTTCAGTGTGTAGAAAAAATTCTCCAGTCTTTCAAAAATTCTTTGTTCAAAAAGCAAAAATGTTGAAAATGAAGAAATTAAGAAGATATGATCTTTATGCTCCAGCAGCTGCTAACATCAAAGAAGAGAATTATTCATACAACAAAGCTGTAAAACTGGTTTTTGAGTCACTTGGAAAATTTAGTGGAACTTTAGAAGAATTTGCAAAAAAAATATTCAATGAAAATCACATAGATTCATCTGTAAGACAGGGAAAAAGAGATGGAGCCTTTTGTAGTACTTTGGCACCAAAAATAACACCATATGTTCTGGTAAACTTTACAGGTAAATCAAGAGATGTTTTTACTTTAGCTCATGAATTGGGTCATGCAGTACATAGTCAAACAGCACAAGACAGATCCATTCTTGTGCAAGATGCCCCATTACCTTTAGCAGAAACAGCATCTACTTTTTCAGAACTATTATTGTATGATAATATATCTAACAAAATTTCTAATGATGAAAAAAAAATAATGTTATCAGAAAAGATTGATGATTTGTATGCAACAATTCTTAGACAATCATTTTTTACAATCTTTGAAATTGATGCTCATAAACAAATTGGAGAAGGAACTACAATAGATGAAATTTCAAAAACATATATACAAAACTTGAAAGAACAATTTGGGAATTCAGTAATTCTTTCGGAAGATTTTGCAATAGAATGGAGTTGTATTCCGCATTTTTATCACACACCATTTTATTGCTATGCATATTCTTTTGGAAATTTACTTGCATTATCTTTATTTCAAAGATATAAAAAAGAAGGAAAAGACTTTGTTCCTGCATATCTCAATATTCTAGCAGCAGGAGGATCTAAAAAGCCAGAAAAACTCCTCTTAGAATATGGATTCGACATTACATCTCCAAAATTCTGGCAAGAGGGATTTGATTATGTTAGTGAGCAAGTCAAAACACTCTCATCTTTAAACTAGATTTTTAATTAATGGGGCTGACAGTCCAACGCAAGGACTGCCAGCTTGTTCCCCGAACGGTTTGAATTCGATGTCATAGTCTAACCAATAATAATTGAATTTAAACGTTTGAGATTATTTTAGGTCTAATTTTTTTGG
>JAOTUX010000246.1 GCA_029863665.1 Candidatus Nitrosopumilus sp. | reverse complement strand
TCTGAATATTCTGATGTCATTGAAATCTTTGGCAGATGAAGAAAAAGAAGAACCAATGAAAGTAATAGTTCTAGATAAAATTGCAGCTTTAGTTACCGCTGCATTTGGTCTGGTTGCTGCTTTGGCATGGAATGATGCAATCAAAGCAATCTTTAGAGAAATATTTGGTGAGGCAGACAGCATCGGTCCAATGTTGATTTATGCAATAATAGTTACAATTGCCGCAGTAATTCTTACAATAATTGTTGCAAGATCTGTAGTTAACGCCAAAAAGAATTCTTAAATTATTTTTTATTTAAAAAATATATCTGGTTTATCATACGCAAACAGTAACAACGTCCCTGTTAGAAGAACAAAAAATGCTATAAAGTAGATAATAACATGAAATACTCTAATCTTGTTACTAAAATAATGACCTACAAATATTGTGATTATCCCTAAAACGATAATTATACTGCCTAGTATGATGTTTTGCAATGCACTCAGAATTTTTGCAAATACTAGTCAAGATAAATGTGCGGAAATGAAAAAATTGGGATAATCAACTAATGGAAATACAAATTAATTGTCATTAATGGTGTTGATGGGATTTCTAAAAAAAATCAAAGACACTGCCGAAAAGGGAGTGGACAAGGGTGTTGATCTTGGCAAGAAAGGAGTTGAAAAAGGCGCAGAAGTAGGTACAAAAGCATATGATGGTACAAAGGATGCCGCCAAGAAAGGTGTTGACAAAGCAAAAAAAAACTGACTCTTTCATTTTTATTTTCTAACCTGACTCTCTTTACATTCTCCTCGGTTGTTTGATTATAGTGTTTTATGTAAAACCCATTGAATTCCTATTTACACAAATAATTGACTCTTTTGAATTCTCTGAGAGGTTACTATCTTATCGTTAAGGAAATTATCAAAATTCCTCTCTTTTTTGCCTATGTCGTAACATCTCATATTTTTTTATTTAGGTGACTATTATCTCCACTTGTTATTTATTCAGGTACATGTGTCTATGATTATGGGATTATTGTATACCAAATTTTATATGGATTTTGATGAAGATGATTGGAAACAGATTTCAAATGATCCTATTCTATTTCAAACAATCAAAGATGATGTTACATTAGACATTGAAGATACCTCTCACAAATCATACAAGATACATTTCAAAGAGGGAAGCAAAATTAAGATGCTAAGAGTTACGGGACGTTTTCGTATCACTTGGGATGATGAAGATATTCTATGACTCTATAAAATAATAATGGGTTTTTTGAAATAACACTATGTCTTTAGAGCCACAAATTAAAGAAATTTTAGAGAATTTTGAGGATACATCATCTGAGAAAATCCTCGCGATTCTAAACAAAATAAAACCCCAGTTCAAAAGTGACCTAACTTCAGAATATCTTCAAGGGAAAATCCAAAAAATTATGGATATCCCTACTGAGGATGAAAAAAAGAAGCAATGTAAAGCATTAACTCCATATTTGGATTGGTATTTGCAGGGTTTGTAGTTTTATTCTGAATATTGTTTTATTTTATCTAGCGCAATTTTAATTGAATCCAGATCATTTTTCCCTTTTTCCATGTCTCCTACTAATTTCACAAAAAACTCATGTCCTGTATCTTGTGCTTTGTGAATGTCTGATTCATAACACACTAGTGCTTTTTCTAAAAATGAAACGTCTTCACTTAGTTTACTGATTAACTGTGTATCTTTAAGACCATCTTCAATTTTTTGAATTGTTTCATCAATCTTTGGGATTATTTTTCTTGCTTGTTGGCTTAACACCGATGCAAACATTGCAGCTGAATCTTTTAATTCTGGACTATCACTAATGGTTTTTAATCTGTTTTTGTAATGTCTTAGTGATTTTAAAATAATATCGTATCCGCCTTCATCTTTAAGATAAATTGCACCAATCCAAATCTTTTCAGACATTTTTAATAATTTTTTGTAGTGCTATTATTATTTAGTTGTATATTTACCACTAGTATAATTCCTACTTGTTGCTAATATATCAGATAATGACAAAATAATTATTAAATCTTAAAAATGAATTTGGGATGAAATCACTTTTGGCAAAATGCACTAACTGTGATTCTGAATCTCTTTATTGTGGGATGATCCCAACATCAATCAAAACTCTGGTAAACAAAGAGGTATTATTTTGTAAAAATTGCAAGTTTGTAATTGCTATAGATGAATTCAAAGATGTGCTTTCACAGACTTAGGCATCAAAGGTTTCTTTTAGAGATGGTTCATTCTTGTTAATCAAATACAGCAAAATCCCTGCAAGAGTCACCCCGATCCCACCTAGGCCAATAAATGTGCCTATATTTTTGATAAATCTCAAAACAGGATCTGTTTGACCTAACTCTATGGGATAAAACAATACAAGACCTGTCGTAAACATGATACTACCTGCAAGTATTATGCTTGTTTCCATTTTCATGAGCAATGTATTATTTTCTAACTAATAAACAAAAGAATGTGTGATGATCCCTTTGAACATCGTAAACTCTTTTAATAAAAAAACGCCTATATTTTATGTGAGAATAATACTTTTAGCATCTATTTTATTTTTGATCCCTTTGTCAACTCATGCCTTTGCTCAGACTAGTTATGATATGAACATCCCAACTGGTGCGGCAAGTCCTGACGCTCCTTATTTTTGGCAGAGTGAAAAAGATGGTTCTACATCTGGAATTATTGAAATATTGGT
>JAOTUX010000245.1 GCA_029863665.1 Candidatus Nitrosopumilus sp. | reverse complement strand
ACAACTGCAGGTGACTTGGTTAGCACCACCTTCATTGCAGTATCAATTGGTATCATACTGATTGGTGCAGTAAAGATTCTACAGTACAGAATTGTAGCAACTCCTAGAGTTGAAAAATTAGAGATAGCAATAGCAGCAACATAAGTGCCACATAATACCATGACATTACCGCATGAGATTTGGAACATCCTGAGGGAAAAAGAGAAGAAGATTCATGCCGGTGTCAGACTGGTCCTGCTATTCACCCCTCTCTTTTTTTATTTATTTTTGGATAGACCAAGACTTTCAGAATTTGTATATCTGTTGTTTGTGTTCTGGGGTGTATCATTATACCTGGATATGAGAATTACAATCTCCCTCAAGGAATTGGTAGGCAGGCACGAATCTAATGATATTTTTCGAAATTTGTACAAGAAATTTGGCAGATGGGCAACCATAATCCAGATCATAATCGAGAGCACCATAGTTTTGTTGTTTCCAATAATCATGACAGTACGCCAGCCAGGCCAATCACTAGAGATTGATGTTATGGGTTCTGCGATATTGGCAGGAACAATAGGAGTATTACATGTCTTTGCGTGGAAAAATAACAAGAAGGAAATTCAAAAAATCAGAGATGTAAATCTAGTTTGAAAAAAATAATCACCAGTACCGTGTACGTAGTTACAATTTTTCCAACCCTGCGATTGTATCTAGTGTTCAATTGTAAATATCTGAATGCGATGATTAAAGCCATCTACTACATAGATTCTCTTGTCTTTGTCAACTGCTATTCCTCGAGGATCATTAAACTGTAAATCTCCTTTTGATAATGGCCCTTCTCCATCAATATCTAAACATCCATCATCGTTTCCCATATCACATTTTGAGCCAAACTCTGTTACGAGTTCTCCTCCAGTAGCTAACACAACAAAATTATTCTTTTGACCACTGTTAGTGATGTATAACAAATTATCAATCTTGTCAAAATTTATTCCATTAGGCTCATCAAATATCTTCTTATCATACGATGAGTTATCAAATACTCGCTTAAAACTACCTGCAGAATCAAACACTTGGATTCTATTATTGCCCTTGTCTGCAATGTATATTAAATCACTATTATCTATTGTAATGTCATGTGGACTGAGAAACTTACCTGAATCTCCACCACGTCCGCCCCATTTTGCAAGGAAATTTCCTGCATTATCAAATTTTTGCACATAGAAACTAGTTACGTCTGTAACGTAGATGTTGTCCTTACTGTCTAGTGCAATACCGTACGGTGAATGAAACTGACCGTCTCCTTCCTTTAATGGTCCATCTCCGTCAGGATCATAACAATATTCACCAGATACTGCACTGCAAAATGAGCCAAATGTTAATTTTAGATTACCATTTGAATCTAAAACTACTATTTTGTTATTTCCTAAATCTGCAATGTAGACATTGTTGTATCTATCAATGGCTATGCTGTGAGGAAGATTAAATTTTTGTTCATCACCATAACTAGTAATCTCACCAATGAAATTCCTTCCAGAATCATAGATTTGAATTCTATTGTTTATTTTGTCACTAATGTATATGTGTCCTTGACTGTTTATTGCAATTTCGTTTGGTTCATTGAATTGATTTTGTTGTGAACCATAATTTCCAAATTGGGCTACATATGATACAGAAGCATTAGCTGTATTTTTGGGATCTGTGTCAATTGTAGCAGGAGGATCACCATTCATGATGTATGGAACAATTCCTATAGCTGCGGCAACTACAATAGCAATTGCACCAATTATGGCCACTGTGACATTTGAGTTTCTACCGCCTCCAGTTATTGGCACATTAAAGATAAAGAAATGCGGATTATATAAGGTGAAAGTGTAACTGAAAAATGGATTTCATAGAACAAGAATCCGATATAAAAAATACATGAGGCAATCTTGTGTTTGTTTATCTTGTGTCAATTATGATTTACTGGAGAGTATTGTGGTGAGTTGAATGTCATTTCTCTTTTGTTTTTAAACAAATGATAATATCATTCCATGAATCTATTAAATGGAAAATCAAACAAATTTACTCCTCATTTTGAGTACTCTTACATCATCACACCTGGAAATTTCTTGAATTTATCAGAAGAAAACAAGCAAAAGAAACTTGGTCAGTTCTTTGATGTACTGCGAGTAATCGAAAAGCCTGTCCGCATCACAATGTCAAAAAAGATAATGCTAATCACAATAGAAGGCAAGCAAAAACCAATGCCTGTAATGCAGGTACATATTGAGTCAAATGAACCGTTGTCAGATATTCTAAACCAGGTAAAGTTTGACTTTGCATCAGAGCAGAGACCTCCAAATATCGTGGTAAAAAAAGAGTATCTAAAATCAATGATGGTAACTGAAATTCTAGAGGATGGTGTGGAATCAGATCCTATCTACACTACCACATACTGCCTGGAATCCCTTCCTGCCAGGCTGTCATATGCATGGATTACTGGAATATTTACTGCATGCTCTCACATACAGATGTGGTGTATGCCAATTGAAAACAATGATGCTGAAATCAGACTAAACAGGTTCATCCATTTTATTGAGGAAGATGCAAAGACTAGCTCGCAATCAAAGGAGTTGTTTGTAAAAGCGACAAACACAAGAAATTTACTAAATCGCAGCGAGACCAAACTCTATGAGGTAATAGTAAATTGTACCGTAATGACATCAGACAAAAAGCAGCTAAAATCAGAGGAGAAAAAATTCATCGAAAAGACAAGA
>JAOTUX010000244.1 GCA_029863665.1 Candidatus Nitrosopumilus sp. | reverse complement strand
TTATTGCAAGAAAATAATATTGAAATTTTTGATACTCCTGGAATTGGTTATGTAGAGGATCTAAACTTGGCATTACAAAATATCGATGAACAAGTCTTAATTACTTCTGGCGATATACCTCTATTAGATAAAGAAATTATTCAAAAAATTACTAGTCAACATGATGTCCAAAAAGTTTGGACTAGTATTTTGACTACTAAAAATTTTTTAACCACTCTTGACATCCAATCTAATTATTTTATATATTTTAACAATCAAGAATGTTGCTTTACAGGAATTTCTTTAGTAAATTCTGAAAAAATTTCTTCACTTGATAACCTAGATGAAAATTATATTATAATCAATGATAAACGAATTGCACTTAATCTAAATACAAAACAAGATTATGATTTACTCAGCACTACCTGAAATCTTACCATTTATGTTAGCTTTTGAACCGGTTGATTCTGCAATAGTGTTACCACAAGAATTACATGCTACTAATGTTGATGCATGAGAATAAACTACTTGAAGTTCACCACATTCACTACAGTTGACTTTTTGGAATTTACTTGATGGTTTTGGAATTTCAATATGATCTTTTTTCATGCTGCCACCAACTCAAACTTTTTAATTCTAATTCCTGGTTTATTGTATTTCTTTTTACATACAGTACATGTCATAATAGGAGTAACTTTCTTAGTAACTTTGGCTGGTTTAGCTAGTTTTGGAAATTTTTGTCCTCCATATCCCTGTTTACGTTCTGCATGTCTTCGCTCACCTCTAGCAGAACCACGTCTTTTTCCAGCCTTGTAAATGGAGACCTTTTGTTCTGTATGTGTTTTACATTTAGCACAATACTTTCTGATCACCTTGGGAATGTTCATATCAACAAAACCTTTTCAACCGTAATTTAAGCATTGAATCTATAATAGGTACAAAATTTAATTAAAGATCGTGACTTTGAGCCTAGCAAATTCGATCTCTTCTTTGAATTCTGTAGCTCTAGGTGACAAAAAAGCCGATCTTGTTCTAAAAAATTGTAATTTGTTATCTGTCTATACTAGAGAAATTATACCAAAAATACAGATTGCAATAATTAATGATAGAATTGCATATGTTGGCCCTAATGCTGTACATACGGTAGGTCCACAAACAGACATTGTTGATGTAAAAAACAAGTATGTGAGTCCAGGATTCGCAGATCCACATTTACATATTGACCAATTTATGCTCCCTTCTGAGTTTGCTCAAAAAGCACTTCTGTGTGGTGTAACTTCTCTTTTTTCTGATCCAATAGATATTGTTAGTGTTGCAGGTTACAAAGGATTTCAAGAATTTCTTAAACTTGGTGAAGATTTACCAATTAGAATTTTTCAAGTAGTGCCTGGAGGGCTTCCTGTCGATGCAAAATTTAGTAACAGTAAAACTTTATCATTATTACAAGAAAAATCTGCAATAAAACACCCTCATGTTCTTGGTTTAGGAGAAGTTTTTTCATGGACTAAAGTAATTCTTCGAGAACCTAAAACAATGAAATCTCTTTCAACGATGTTGGAATGTGATTGTATTATTAATGGACATACTGCAGGCGCAAATGAAAAAAAACTTAATGCATATGTCTCATCTGGTATACTTTCCTGTCATGAACCAATTAATTTTGATCAAGTTTTAGAAAGATTACGTCTTGGAATGTGGATAATGATTAGGGAAGGCTCTATTAGACGTGATTTAAAAGAAATAATCCCCTATGTTTTATCTCATGGAACATATCTCAATCGCTTAATGTTTTGTTCAGATGGACTTGATCCATTGGATATAACAAAATTTGGTCATATTGATCATTGTATTCGAGAATCAATTCGCCTTGGTTTGCAACCAATAGATGCAGTTACTATGGCATCAAAAAATAATTTTGATTATTATAACATGGGAAAAGATCTTGGTGGAATAGCTCCTGGAAAATTAGCAGATATTTTAATTTTCAATGATTTAAAATCATTTAAACCAAATACGGTGTATGTTGGAGGGAAACTAGTAGTTTCAAATGAAAAAATTGTGATTCCTATCAAAAAAAAAGCAATATCTCCCTGGATCAAAAAAACTGTTAAACTAAAAAAATTCACGGCAAATGATTTTCTTATTAAATCAAAAAAGAAAGATGTTATTGCAAACACTATCTTTATGCAAACTGAAATTATCACTAAAATTGGTTCAGCCAAACTCCATTCAAACAATGGTTATGTTTCTGCCTCTTTGGATTCTGATATTTGGAAAGTTGCCGCATTTGATCGAATTCATGGAACAAATAGACATTCTATTGGATTTCTTGAAAATTTTGGATCTGATATTGGTGCATTTGCATCAACTTGGAGTTTTCATGAAAATGATATGATCGTTATAGGTTCTAATGATTCTGACATGGCAGTTGCTTCAAATTATCTTATCAAAAATCAGGGTGGGCTTGTAGTTGTTAAATCTGGAAAAATTTTAGCCTCCCTACCTTTACCGTTTGCAGGAATTATTTCAACAGACTCGTTTGAAAAAATTTCATCAAATTTTGAAAAAATTAATAATTGTATTATTGATTCTGGTTCTAAATTTTCTAGACCTCATCTCATACCTTTATTTCTCCCATTTTTAGCTCTTCCTTCTGTTAGAATTCTTTCAGGTGGAATTGTTGATGTGAAAAAACGAAATTATATTCAACCGATCAACTAAGTAATATTAAAAAGGGGGATTGGAAGAATGAAACTGAATCTTAATG
>JAOTUX010000242.1 GCA_029863665.1 Candidatus Nitrosopumilus sp. | reverse complement strand
ACATGGAAATATTATTGGAATAATCAGTAAAACCGATATTGCCAAAGCTGTGGCATTTTTGAAATAATTCTATGTATGTGTGAAAAAACTATGAATTACTTTAAAAAAGTTCCAAACTTATAACTTAATCAAATACACTAAGATTTAGTTTTTATATTTGTGTACTTATTTTAGAAGATTTTTTGAGACATACTGTGTATTCAGTATTTTTTTCTGAATTATTAGAGTAATGTAATAAAATTCCTACAGTTTTGTTACATACAATTAAAATTCTGCTTCCTCTAATGCTTTGGCACAAGAACAACTCCTATTTTTAGGAATTTTTTCAATTAGTTCTGCTAACAATGCCTTCATTCTCTCCACATTTTTTGAAAGTGTTTCTAGCACTTCTTTGGCTGTTACTGGTTTTTCAGCCCAAACATCATAATCTGTAACTGTTGAGATTGATGAATAACATATCTGCGCTTCTCTAGCTAGTTGACATTCTGGAACAAGTGTCATTCCTATGATATCTGCTCCAGTTGATTTATAGAATTTTGATTCTGCTTTAGTTGAAAATCGTGGACCTTCAATACAAACATAGGTACAATTTTTGTGAATTTTCAAATTTTGATTGTCTGTTACTTGAATTATTGATGATTGTATTTCTGTACAAAAAGGTTCAGCTACTGAAATATGAATAACTCGTCCCTCTTCTGAAAATGATCCCTCTCTTGATTTTGTAAAATCTAGGAATTGTGATGGTAATGCAAAGTGACCTGGCTCTATTTCTTCTCTTAAACTTCCAACTGCCGAAGGTGCTATTATCCTTGTAACTCCTAATTCTTTAAATGCCCAAATATTTGCTTTGAAATTAATCATGTGTGGTGGAATTGTATGTTTTTTCCCGTGTCTTGGAAGAAATGCAATCTTTCTTCCATTAAAAATCCCTACTGTTATTGTATCTGAAGGTTTACCATACGGTGTATCTATTTCAATTTCTTGAGTATTTTCAAGCAAACCTGAATCATAAATGCCTGTTCCTCCAAAAATCCCAATCTCTACATCTTTCTCCATTAGTATTTCACCAGTGATTTGCAATTGTACTTGTTTATCCCTTTCATACCATTTAGCTCTGTTAGCTCTATAATGAATGCAAAACCTGCAACTTCTCCTCCAACTTTCTCAATTAATTTTGCTGATGCTTTTGCCGTACCTCCTGTTGCAAGTAAATCATCACAAATGAGTACTTTTTGCCCTGCTTTGATGATATCTTTTTGTATCTCTATTGTATCATTACCGTATTCAATCGAATATGATAATTTTGTAGTCTTTCCTGGTAATTTACCTGCTTTTCTAATCATTATAATTCCCTTGTTGTATCTTGATGCTAAAATACAGGCAAGAATAAATCCTCTTGATTCTATCCCTACAAAGAAATCTACATCTTTTGGATGAAAATATTTTGCAAATTCGTCTGCAATAAAGGATAGTGCTGATGGATCCTTCAAAATCGGACTAAAATCTCTAAATAAAATACCTTTTTTGGGAAAATTTGGATGATCTGTTATCTTGTCTTTTAAATTCATGATGAACTAGAATAGTAAGTGAAATAAAATTGTTTGACACTATTGAATCTCAAAAGTTGATTCTGCAGTATTGAATGCATCTGAGACTTTGATTGTGTATGTTCCAGGTTCTATATCTCTTGGAATCCATGGTTGATTAATCTCACCTTCACCAGATGCTGGAAATTGTAGCGTTTCAACTATCTCTCCATCTTCTGCAATAATCTCTATTTCTACAGTTTGTGATGCACCTAAAACATGAATGTTGAGTGTTTTTCCATATCCTGGAATATCCTCTCCACCTGTTACTTCTATTACTAGTCCTTTCTCTAGTGACTGAAGTACTTCAATCTCTATTTTATGAAAATTTGGCCCGCTTTTTGCATTAATTGTCCACATTCCTGATTCTGCATCTGAAGGGACTCTGAATGAACTCTCAGAAATCTTTCCATTTTTATCTGAAAATGTTTCTTTGGTTTTAACCACATTTCCATCCGGATCCATCATAATTATATCCAAAAGAATATTTGCACTGGTATCTCCTAAAATCAAAATTGAATCTTTTGGATGATAACCTATTTTTGTCGTTTTGATTTCAATTTCACCAGAACCTGTTTGCAAACCTACTGTAAAAATTTCTGTACTCTGAGTGTTTCCTTTACTAATCACTGCAGTATACACTCCAGATGTATATCCATCTAACTTGATAGAATGTAGTCCTCTTCCATCTGGTTGTAATGTTATGGATATTGCTTCTCCTGTTGGTTTATCTGAAGGATCAATAACTAATAAACTGACAATGTCAGATGCCTTTCCAATTAATGAAATCACTGCTGTTTCTCCTGATTTGTAATTCAATTTGTCAAATTCTAAATTCACCGGAATTGTTGGTGATTGCCCTAATCCTACAAAAATAAATTCTTTATGTTTTTCTTGAGTTGCAACCACTGTGTATGTTCCTTCTAATGATATTTGTTCTGTTGCGTATTCAAATTCTAGTTCTCCAGTTTTATCAACTTGAATTATATCTGAAAAAATTTCTTTTCCTAATGGATCCTCTAATACCACTTCTAATGACTTTTCTGGTACTGCACTACCTTCAAACTTCATTGTCTCTCCAGCTTCATATCTTGAATTCGATGGTGCAATGTTGATAACTTTGTTCGATTCTATTCTCCATTCTACCTCTATCTCTTCCCTCCCATC
>JAOTUX010000243.1 GCA_029863665.1 Candidatus Nitrosopumilus sp. | reverse complement strand
TTAATCTAGTGGAAACATATACACGACTTGTACGATGAATTCATTTTTAATCATAACAACTGAAAATATTTTAATTGATTTTAAAAAAATAATTTTACAGCATACTATCTCTTTAATTTTCTAACTGCTGCTTTTTCATTTTTCCTTCTTGTTACCCATCCTTTCTTTGCTGCTGCTCTTTCTTTTGTTTTATATGTTCCAGTATTCAGTTTCTTTGAACTAGTTTTTGACTTTCTATTAACTATGATGTCTTTTGTATTCTTTAATTTTTTCTTAGATGTCTTGGATTACTAAGTTTACTGTGAACCTCTATGAGGTAGATTCTGGCATATGAACAAACTTGCACTAATTTCAATTTCTATTTTATTACTGTCTATTTTCTTTAGTGGTGATTTTGATGCATGTGCAAAATCTTCAAAACGTCAGAACTCAATTTATCTACCAATCGCAAAACTTCTCTGATGCAAACCTTGCTGATGCAAACCTTGCTGATGCAAACCTCAAGGATGCAACCATTAAAGATGTAGATCAATTTGTTACAAAAACAATTCGTTGTATAGGACAATCATTTTGTAATTAAATTAATAAAACTCTAGATTAATTTTATGGAGTATGTTTTAGGTAATTTAGCTAAATTTCAAACCAATAATCTGTATTATTGGATTTTTATATTGTTATTCACTTTTAATTTCACAATTTTCAAATGAATTATTGCCAACTTGGAGATAGATGGTCGCAACATGTTACTTGATGGCAACCTAGCGGTGTTTGTACTTGTGGTTCTGATTGTAATTGTGCTGCAAATAAGAAATAATTTCAAAACTCAATTTTCTTTTAACCGTAAACAGTTCATAACCTGAACTGTTAGATGTGGATTTCATGTTGTAGAATATGTATCATTTTTGTTCCATATACAAAACAATGATGACTTTATCTGAATAGACTAAAATGATTTTAGATTGTTTTTCATATTTTTTTCTTTATTATGTTTGGACATGTATCTGATCCCTCTTTTTTACATGTACTCTGGATAAATCTCTCAAAATCATTTTCATCAAATAACTGCCATCCCATTTTGTGAATGTCAAGGTCATATGATCTGTAATCCTCAATGATATCTCCGAACCATGCTCTGTATAGATCCTCTTCTTGCTGTGCTTGTTGATGATTGTTGAAGAACTTTAATTCAATCCAATCAATATTTCCATTGGTTCTGGCTGAAAAATCACAATATGGTGCATTTGTAAGATATTCTTTCATTGACTCTACCCTAGTTACAAAATCCTTAGGCGATGTGAATTTAACTGTGACAAGGCGTAAAATAGACATGTTAACCTGATTGAGATCTACCATCGTAGTATATCCATGAATGACGTTTAGTTTTTCTAACTTTGCAATTCTTTTTCCTATTCCACGCTCAGACATGTTTGTTCCCATGTCTGCTAATTTTTTTGCAATAGTTCTAGTAGAATCTCTTGCATTCGCAATGAGTAAATTTAGGATTTGTCTATCAATTTCATCAATTACGATATTTTTCTGATTTTGTCGTTTGGTAATGGGTTCTGCCATGGTCATTTTATTAATCTAGTCTCACATGATGCAAAGATATCATCTGGTGTTCAAAAATTGAACTAATCTTGTTAAAAAAATTCAAATTTTGAACTAGAAGGAATCAAAGAGTTGGGTCTTCCCTAAATAATTCATTGTCTAGATGATTTTGACTACAGATGAGTGTACAAGACATTAAGGAAAAAGAAATCATGCAAGAATATTATTCATTTCTTTATGATTTGGCAGCAAAGAAAAATTACTTACATTCATCTCAACTTACTACAGATGAAAGAAAGTACTGTGAAAAGCTATTATCTCATGGTCATGCCAAGCATAAATCAAATGAACTGTATCTTCCAATGATGAAAAATATTCTAAGGCATCACTACAGTTCATAAACAAAACAGTTTACACAAAACTGAACGTAGAATGACGTTGTATGCTTAGATTTTTTCTATTTTATCCCTTTTTACCTAAAAACAATTACTTGAAATTAAGATTGTGTTTGTCTTGATTATTATGAATTCTAATATTGATTGTATTATTCTGATCACATTTGTTGATTTTATTTAGCTCTTTATGATAAGTTAAAATTTTTAGATTCTAGTACATGACAAACTTTGGACAGGCATGGCAACGACCTCCAACACAGGGTATTTCTGAACGTCTTGGAGGAATAATAAAACAAAACCCTCCAATGAAACCTAGAGTTGAGGGTGCCATCAAAGGACTGAACCAACCGATATCAAAGTTAGGTCATACATCAAACCAATTATCAGAAAAAGAACAAAAACTTTTCAATAAAATTGTGCAGGCTAAACAAAATGGTGACATTCGTACAGCCAAAGTTCTTGCTACTGAACTTTCTCAAATAAGAAAAACCCAATCAATGATAGGAAATATGAAATTATCGGTGGAGAGAACACAACTTAGACTATCTACTGTAAGCACAATAGGTGATGCCATAGTATCAATGCAGCCTGCGGTATCTACTATGAAGGTAATTGTTCCTGCAATGAACAAAATCATACCTCAAGCAAGTAATGAACTAGAATCTATGGGAAATATGCTCGGCGATATGATGCCTGGAACCATGGAGGGTGATTTCGCTTTTGAAGATTCTGCAATGTCTTCGCAAGAAACAGATTCAATTCTGCAGGAAGCAGCAGCTGTTGCAGGAACTCAAATTGGAGATAAATTCC
>JAOTUX010000241.1 GCA_029863665.1 Candidatus Nitrosopumilus sp. | reverse complement strand
TGTTGGAAAAAAGAAATTATGGTGAACCCCTAAACAGAATCACTGTATATCTGGATTATGACACATGGTATGTCATAGAGAGTGGAATTCCATTTCCTGAATTGTACAAAATTGCAGAATCCATTCCATTTGAGAAAGGAGATGGTTCATCATCAATTACAAGTACCTTTGAGAATCCATTCAAGGGCAAATCCCTTGTCATAGAACTAATTGATGTCAAGGAGATTTATCAGCCGACACAACCAATCTCTTTTGAGATTTTTACTCAAGGACACATACCTGTAGCCAGCCAGCTTGATGTGTCAATACGTGATTATGATGGAAAGATAGTTTGGCAAAATACCCAATCTGTAGATATTGGAGATCCAGAAATAGGCTATGTTGACTATACATGGTCTACAGAATATGATCTAGGAGTGCCACAAATACAGAACACGGGAGATTATTTCATGACAGTATCTTGGAACGATGTTACAGTACAGCACGAATTTCAGATTAGGGAAGAAACGCAGTTTTCATTATTGCGTGATTTGATTCCTGAATATGCTCACAAGGAAGATTTTCTGTCTATGTTTGACAATGATTGTTCTAGAAAAGAAATGAATCAAGAATTCATTATAGAAAATACCGATGCAGATATTCAAGAAATACGATATGAATTAGAAAAAAGCAATGATTTGCTAAACTTAATTTTCGAGAAACAGGAAGTTATGACAAATGATGAAGAAAGAACCAGGGAGTACATAGTACCTAGCCAAACTATTGATTGTATAGAAAATACCCAAAGCGACAACATGCATCTTATAGAAAAACTGGAACAGTACGGAGAAAAACCTGAATTTGATGTACGATTACTGTTGCGGGAGTCTGAGATATTTTATCACGGACATGAGTATCAACAGGCAATAAAGACTACCGATTTCATACTGGAAAATATAGATAATGAAAACACCGATGCATTAGTTGTAAAGGGAAATTCCCTGGCAAGACTAGGACAATTTGAAAAGGCAATTGAAACATATGGCAATGCAATTGAAATCAATCCTGATTTTGCAGAGGGATGGTTCCGTATGGGTCATGTATTATCCAGTAATGATCAACATGACCTGGCAATAAAGCACTTCGACCAGGCAATCAAGATAGATCCCAGTTATGCTGATGCATACATTGGCAAGGCATTCACCTTGATGACTCTTGAAAGATATGACGATGCAGTAAAAAGTGCAGAAAAAGCTGTACAGATGTATCCTGACAGACCCGTATACAGGCAGATTTACAAAACAGTACTTGATGTTTCAGAATCTCAATCAAGATAATTTTTTTGATTATTTTAAATTCCACGTGGGTCTGAAAAACCCCCACTTAACTATATCCCCAGTATAACATGCAGGGGAGGATATATCTAAAACTCTAGATTTTGCACTAATCTTCGATTTATTGTTGATTTTTTTTAGATCCGAAATGTTGTCTCAATTACACAGTACTAATGCCATTTTGACTATAAATTTGGGCATAAGTAGATATGATTATTTCAAAACGTTGTAATGTAAATCAGCTAATTTTTCATATTTTACAGTTTTAACAAGTTCAAGTTTTGTCTCATTTTCTATGTTTTTGAAGAGAGGTATTCCTTTGCCTAAAAGAATTGGAATCACAGATATGATTATTTCATCTACAGTCCCTTGATTAAGAAAAGATGCAATAATTTGTGCTCCTCCAACCAACCAAATGTTTTCTCCTGCTCCTGGAAAACCATCTTTTACAAATTTCTCAACATCAGACACAAATTCAATATTTTCCTCTTTATTTTGAGTAGACCTAGTAAAAACAAATGATTTTTTGTCTTTGTATGGGTATTCTCCAAAAGTTAGTACTTGGTCATATGTGGTTTTACCCATAATCACGGTATCTATTGAGTTGTAAAATGCATCATATCCAGATTCAGCAGTTTCTGACAGCCAATCAATTTCACCGTTTTCCCTCGCTATGTATCCATCCAAGCTTGATGCGATATACACTAGAACTTTTGTCATAAGAGTTGTAATTGTTTTAGATTTATAATGTTAGATTCAACTCAAGATTTTGCACTAATTTATTTCAAATTTTAGTATCTGCAACTAAATATGGATTGGACATTTGGGTTATCTTTCGTGATGACAACATCATTCCAATCATTCCAGATATGGCACCGGGTACAATGGTCAGCATCAAGATATCAAGTATGGTGTTTGATACGCTAGGTAGCACATCATATGAAAAGACATCATTGAACAAGTAAATATCCAAAAAGGTCATTGCCAACATGGGGAAGCAAAATAAAAAGAACATTGAACCAAGTATGGCCCCTGAAATTTTGGCAAAATGTCTTGAAAGGATTTTGGATTTAAATTTTTTATTCATGATATAATCTGCAAGTACTGCACAGACCATCGGCATTACAAACAAGGGCAGATAGAATAAGAGATTCTCAGATGTAAAGATGTTTGATGTCACATTCATCACAACAAACACCAGTGCAGATGCACTAGCCGTACCAAATCTGCCCGAGGTCTTTGCCGCGGACCAGAACACTACAGAGAATACAAACGGCAAAGCCACAAAACTCAATGTTATTGCGACATATGGATCAGGGTTAAAGTTGTGTGTGTCGCCTTCAGAAATTGGCAACACAAAAAAGAATACTGCCCACATTACGCTAAACCAAAAGATACCAAAAGATACGGGAAGAATAATTTTTACAAGATTGTTCGGTTC